>JAHIPR010000012.1 GCA_018903015.1 bacterium | reverse complement strand
TTCATTCATTTTGGAAATCATTCCTGCTTTGATGGTCTCTTCCATATCGGGATTTATAGTTTCTACTGCAGCTAAAAGAGCGACTTTGGGAATTTCTATTCCCAGTTTATGAGCAACTTCAACAGCATTATTTATAATTGCCACTAAAGTCTTCACATCTGGTTTGAGGTTTACTCCTCCATCACTCATTAATACCAATTTGGGACTCCCTTCTCTTTTATCTTCAAAGATAAAAACATCACTGACGATTTTATCAGTCCTTAAACCCCACTCTTTATTTAACACCGCCTTTAAAAGGATGTCTGTCTTTATCTTCCCCTTCAGGAGTGTCCCTCCTTCTTTTACTCTTTCTACTGCCTTTCGAGCTTTATCTTCATCATCTTTTACTCCGATAATCTCTTTTACAAAATTACTTTCGCCTAATAAAGAAATGGACTTTTCAATTTCTGCTTTATCTCCCACTAAAATTCCCTCTCCGAATCCGTAATCGTAACAATCCTTCAGGGCTTTTAAGGTTTCAATATCTTCTCCACCGGCAACAATAATTTTTTCTCTTCCTTTAATTTTTAAATTGTCGAATAATTCTTTAAAACTTTTTAGCATCTTCGAACCTCCTATACACAAATTACACAGATTAAACTTGATTGTAAGAATATGTTTTTACTTTTTCTATCCCAGCTATTACTCTTATCACCGCTTGGGCCAATGCCTTCATCTCTTCTTCTCCCGGATAAACTTCCACTGGGGCTATCCAATCCGTACGATCTTTTATCTTGTTTACTAAAATTTCATTATGAGCTATGCCGCCGGTAAGAATAATTGCTTCAACTTTTCCTTTTAGTACTGCAGCCATCGCCCCGATTTCTTTAGCAATCTGATAACACATCCCTTCAAAAATTAATTCTGTATATTTATCTCCTCGCTCTATCTTCTTCATTACTTCTCTGACATCATTTGTCCCCAAATAAGAGACAAGTCCGCCCTGATAAGTAATAAGCTTGTACAATTCTTTTTCTGAATATTCACCAGAATAGCACAGATGGATTAGAGCCTTGTTGGGGAGAGAGCCGGTTCGCTCAGGTGAAAAAGGTCCTCCGTCATTGGCATTATTTACATCAATAATTTTTCCCTTCTCTATTGGAGCAATGGATATTCCCCCACCAAGATGGGCAACAATTAGGTTTAATTCCTCAAATTTTTTCCTATGTTCTTTAGCGTAACGGAAGGCACTAGCCCGGATATTTAAAGTGTGAAGCAAGGATTCTCTTTCTATCCCTTTTAACCCGGATAGCCGGGCAATATCGGTAAATTCATCAACCGATACCGGGTCAGCGATATAGGCAGGGACATCGACTTCCTCAGCAATTTCATGGGCAATAATTCCCCCTAAATTAGAGGCATGTTCTATGGGAGAATTTTTTAGGTCATTGATAAGTTTGTTATTAACCTCATAAGTCCCGGCTTCTAAAGGTTTTAATACACCGCCCCGTCCTATAATCGCTATTAATGAATTAGAATCTATATTTTTCTTTTTTAATGTATTTAAAATTATCTTTTTTCTGAATGGACCTTGTTCTAGTAGAGATTTAAATTGGGAAAGTTCTTCTGTAGAATGGGAGATAATCTCCTTAAAAATCTCTTTTCCTTCCTGATTAAATATTGCTACTTTGGTAGAAGTTGAACCGGGATTGATAACCAATATATTTTCTTTCATACATTCCTCCTTACAATTAGTATATAGTATGTAGTATTTAGTATATAGTAAAGAAAACCGTATCTAGTATCTCGTGAATCGTATCTTGTAAAAAAAATAGAAGTCAGGAGTCAGAATAATACGCTCTACGCTCTTACTCCTACCTATATACTATTCACTAACGACTAGATATATTCTTTATGCCTTTTTTTATCCTTTTTATCCCTTCTTTTTTTACTTCTTTAAACCCCAGTTCAAAAGCTCTTAAATTTGTCTCAATACTTTTGGGAGGTAAGTTTTCTTTCATAGACTGAATAACTAAATCTTTATCTACAGGAAATCCAGGGGTAGCAACTGCTGCTCCGAGCAGAACCATATTTTCCGAGATAATACTTCCTGCTTCTTTGGCTATTTTTTGGGCATCAATTATTGATAAATTCTTTATTTTTGCTTTTAGTTCGTCAAAAACAGAGGATAGTTCGGGATATTCCGAAATGCCCAGTGAAACAGTAAAAGGCACAATAGGAGCACTATTTACTATAACAAAAGAGTTGCAGTTTATCTTATTTAAAGACCTTAGAGCTTCTGTCGGTTCAAAGGCAATCAATAAATCCGCTGCGCCCTCTTCGATTAGAGGGCTGTGTGCTTCACCAATTTTAAGTTCAGTTACTACTGTCCCTCCTCTTCGAGCCATTCCATGAACTTCACTCATTACCACATTCAAACCTTTTTTCATCGCTGCTTCTCCCACAATAGTAGAAGCTTTAATCGTTCCCTGGCCCCCTACTCCAATAAGCTGAATCTTATATATATTTTTCATACTCGTTTTTTCACCTCTATCGCTTTCTTTGGACATACCTGGGCACAAACTCCACAACCATCGCATAATAGTGGATTGATATTAACAAAACCATCTTTTTCTATATAGATAGCCGGACAAGTAAAATTCTTTACGCAGATTAAGCACTTGGTGCACTCTTCCTGGTTAATGGTATATTTGATACTTATACCTTTTTTCCTGTTTTCCGCATCAGTAATCATAGCACAGGGGTGTTTGGTAATAACCACTGCTACACCTTCAAATTGTAGAGCTTCCTTAAATACTTCTTCTGTCTCTTTTAAATCAACCGGGTCAGTGGTCTTTACTAAACCTATACCTATTCCTCGAACAATCTTCTCTATGGAAACTTCGGGAGCAGGATTACCCATTCCATCTAGGGGTACACCGGGATTGGTTTGACCTCCGGTCATTCCGGTTATCCTATTGTCCATAACTACTAATAAAATCTTATCTTTATTATGAACAGCATTGATTAAAGGAGGAATACCGGCATGAAAGAAGGTTGAATCTCCGATAAAAGATATTACTTTCTGGTTGGTTGCCTTAGAAAACCCGCAGCCAATACCTAAACTTGAACCCATAGAAATACAGTAATCCCCCATATTATAGGGGGGTTCCATACCCAAGGCATAACATCCTATATCGGTGGAGTAAATTATCTCTTCTTCCTTTAATTTTAATTTTTTTATAGCTTTTTTTAAAGCAAAATAAGTTGCACGGTGGGGACATCCGGGACAGAATACCGCTGACCGTAAAGGTAAAGAAAGTTTAGTACTATATTTTTCTCTTTTGATTAATTCTTTATCTACAATTTTTGCCATCCCGAAAGAGATAATATCCGGATTATATTCATAAATTCTGGGAAGGGTTCCGTCTAACTTGCCATATATTTTTCTCTTTATATTATATTTTCCTATTATGGCTAAAACTTCTTTCTCCATTACCGGTTCCACTTCTTCTGCTACCAAAATATTATCAACACTATTTATGAAGTCTAATACTAATTTCTCGGGGAAAGGATAAGAGAATGTGAGTTTCAAAATTTTAACTTTCAAATTATTCTCACTAACCACGTCCATCACGTAATTAAAAGCACTCCCACTAGTGATAATTCCTATCTCTCTACCACCTTTATCAATTATTTTATTAAGAGGAGATTTTTCGGTTTTTTCTTCAATCTGTTTTAATTTTTTAATTAATTCTTTACGCATTTTTACCACATATGCCGGAGTTACTATGAATTGAGAAGGATTCTTTTTAAAGTATCCTTTCTCTTTTCCCTGAATAACTGTTCCTAAATTTACTACCCCTCTCATATGAGATATTCTGGTAGTAGTACGTATAAGTATGGGAATCTTAAATTGTTCTGATAAATCAAAACCAAATTTCATCAGGTCTTTTACTTCTTGCGGATTGGAGGGCTCGAGTAGGGGAATCCCTGCTAAGCGAGCCATAATCCGATTGTCTTGTTCATTCTGTGAAGAATGCATAGAAGGGTCATCGGCTGATAAAACAATCATCCCGCCCCGCACTCCGGTATAAACTGCGCTTATAAAAGAGTCAGCTGCTACATTTAAACCTACATGTTTCATAAAGACAAAGGAACGCAATCCAGCAGCTGCAGCTGCAACAGAAACTTCTAACGCCACCTTCTCGTTTGAGGAAAATTCAAAATACACTCCTGCTTCCCGGGCAATTTTGTAAAATACATTTCCTATCTCTGAAGAAGGGGTACCAGGATATGTGGAAACGACCGAAATACCGCCTTCTAAAGCCCCTCGAACAGCAGCTTCGTTGCCCAATAAAAACAGTTTTTCTCCTTCTTTTCCAGTTAAAATTTCTTTTACTTTCAATTTTTTTCTCCAATCTTCTTTTTGTATCGCGTAGCTTAGTCGTCAAATAACTACTAATAATATTTTTTTATATAATTCTTAACTTCATCTCTGGTTCCTTTAAAAGGTCCAGAAACCTCCATCTTTATAGAAACCAAAGCACTGGCAAAAAGTAAGGCCTCTTCAATGTTTTTATCTAATCTCTCAGTAATATAGGCACTAAAACAGGTATCTCCCCGACCGGTTCTGCCTGAAATATTTCGAGGTTTTAAAGGACAGGTATAATGTTTTTTACCATTATAAATTAGTACTTCTTTATTGTGAGTAATCATAATTTCCTTTGTTCCCCACCCGAAGAGTATTTCCGCTGCTTTCTTTCTATCTTTTGCCCCGGTCATTATTTCAGCTTCAGCTGCATCAGTTTTTAAATAATCAATATAAGGGAGATATTCCTTCTTTTTTTCCCAATCTAAAAAGACCATCTCTTTATTTTCCACCACAGTCCTTAAAAACCCTTGAACGTCCAGGGCAACTTTCCCTTTATTGTGTATAAACTTTATCATTTCACTATCAAATTCCCCCGAGATGAGGCCGGCAAAATGATATATCCGGGAATCAATATTATTAGGCATATCTTCAATAGTAAAGGGATCGGCAATCGATAGAGCAGTACAGGTTCTTCTTTCTCTGTCTGCGCTATGATAAATATTTCTGATGGAAGTAGTATTTCTGGAATCTAAAGCAGTAATATTTTCTTGGGGAATGGTAAATGCCTCCAAATACTTTCTATCTTGTGGAGACAACTTAGTTAAAATGCCTATCTTATGACCGATAGCATGGGAAGCACAGGATGAATAGAAAACTGCCCCTCCAATTTCCTTTACAGCTTCTCCTTGATATATATTTTCATCAATAGAGATATGTCCTATTATAAAGCTATCATATCTTTTCATTTTCACCTCTTTATTTAAAAATTTATAATTTCTAATAATTTAGTTAGTGTAATATCTCCAATTTTTTCAAAACGAAAGCGGGCTTTTCCTACCCTTTCCTCTGGGCCAATACCAATAGGAATCATATTTCCAGCCAACGCAGCTTCAATCCCTGCTTCGGCATCTTCTACTACTGCACAATCTTCTGGCTTTACTCCTAACTCTTTCGCTGCAAATAGAAATAGATCAGGGGCAGGTTTAGTATTTTTTACACTATATCCATCTGCAATGACATCAAATAGACTTTCTATTCCGGTTCCTTGCAAGACTGTTCTCGTATTCTTGCTTACCGAAGCAATGGCCGTTTTTATCCCTCGTCTTTTAAGTTCCAAGACTAATTCTTTTGCTCCAGGTAGAATATTTTCAGAAGTCATTTGTTTTAATAATTCTCCATAATATTCGTTTTTTCTATCCATCATTTCCTGAAATTGCTCGTCTGAAACTTGTTTTCCTTTTAATAATATTTTAAGACATTCTCTTCGGGAAACACCTCTTAGCTTTTCATTGTCGTTTCTATTAAAAGGAATTCTTTCTTCATCAGCTAATCTCTTCCAGGCCTGATAATGATACTCAGAAGTATCTGTAACCACCCCATCAAGATCAAAAATAATCGCCTTTAATTTTCTTCTCATTCTTAAATATTCCTTTCTTAATAGGTAACTTTCAATACCTGGTTAGGATAAAGAAGATACTCTTTGCCATAGATTTCAACTGATAAGGGCTGCCTTATAGAAGATAATGGTTTTAGAGTAATTCTATCTTTGGCAATTTCGATACCATTTTTCTGGTAAACGAGGATTAATTCTCAAATTTCCCTCACTTGTAATTCGAATCCCCCCAAAACCATTTACTAATTCACCTGTCCATATTCCCATCAAAAATATAAATAAAAAAGTATCGATGCCTCATATAAAAATCTAAATGAAACATTTTAATTATAACCTAATTTCCTCTATATTTAAAGATAAGAGATTATCTCTTTTAAATATGTGAGAAGGTAGAAGGGAATGTTAACCATGGGGCAGAAAAAGGCCATGACTATGGGATGATTAGAAAACTCCAATAATAACTGCCTCAGGGGCCTTTATCTTTTGGATGATAACGGTTTCAAATTTTGGGATAACTTTAAGGTGAAAGTTCACAAAATAATTATAAAGAGTGATAATTGCTTGACTTCGCGTTTAAAAGATGTTAAATTATAAAATGAAAACTGTTTCATATTATTCAGGCTGTGTCATAATTAAATTTTAGATTATGTTTGATATGTCCGAGCCTGATTGCGAGGAATCCTCATATTAAGATTAAAGGGGAGAGAAAGACAAAGAGCGTAAGATAGATACGTCTAAGGGAGGCTTTAAGATGTCTGTTGGGAAAATTGGAAAATTGGAGATAGTAAATAATTGGAATTTAAAAGAGAAGAGTTTTGATAAAGAAAATATTACAGACTTATTTTCGAAGAGTACAATTTTTCTTCTAGGCAATGGATATATGGGATATCGAGGAACTTTTGAGGAGTGGGGGAAGGAAGAAAGTGTAGCTTGTATCCTTTCAAATACTTATGACCAAAACGGTGTAAAGCCACGAGAACTTTGTAATGCTCCAAATGCTTTCTATACCAAGGTGTTTATAGGTGGAGAAGAATTATCATTCTTAAAAAGCAAATCTTCTAAATATGAAAGAGAATTGAATCTAAAAAGTGCCATTTTGAAGCGTAAGGTTATTTTAGAGGACGACAAAGGGAATAAATATGAGGTAAGGGCGGAAAAGTTTTGCAGTATGAATAATTTTCATTTACTATCCCTTCAGTATTCTATAAAATCGATAGATTCGAAAGCAGAGGTGATGATAGAGACTGGAATTGACGGGGACGTATGGGATATTAATGGTCCCCACTTTAAGAATTATCGGATGGGGTCTTCGGATGAGACTATAAGTATAGAAGTAACTACTCAGGAATCAGAGACAAAAATAGCCGTTGCGGAAACTTGCAGGGTTTTGGGGGGAGAGACATACCAGGAGACAATTTCTAGATCTCCTAAAAAGATCTTAAGAAGGGTAAAATTCGGTCTGGACAAGCATAAAACTGTGACTCTTGAAAAAACTATTGCTATCTATACTTCCAGAGATGGCTTTAAAGATCCTCTAAGTAAAGCCATTGAAGATTTAAAACAAAATTCAACTTTAGGCGGCTATAATAAGCTTAAAGAGAGACATTTACAGGAATGGAAAAGACTGTGGGATAAAAGTGATATAGTTATAAAAGGGGATAAAAAAGCACAGATTCTGGTGAGATATTCTGTTTATCAGGCTATCATTGCTACTCCTTTACATACGGATAAATTGCCTGTAGGAGGCAGAGGCCTTTCCTGTCAGACATATCAAGGAGCGGGTTTTTGGGATCAAGATATATTTATACTACCAATGTTTTTATATACCCAACCAAGGGTGGCACGTAATCTTTTAAAATATAGATATAATACTCTAAGTGGTGCTAAACGGAAAGCTAAAAGACTTGGATATTATGGAGCCTTTTATGCTTGGCAGTCTCAGGATACAGGAGATGAGGAGTGCCCTTCTTATGTCTTTAAGGATGTATTATATCCGGAACGGTCATTTCATAACCATTTCAACGATCGACAAATTCATATTTCTGCTGATGTAGCCTATGCGATATGGAACTATTATCTAGCCACTGGGGATGAAGACTTTTTGTTCCATTACGGAGCCGAAATCCTATTCGAAACAGCTCAGTTCTTTGTCTCTTATGCCTATTTCAAAAAAGACAAAGGTAGGTATGAACTCCTCAGGGTTATAGGTTGTGATGAATATCACGAGAATGTTAATAATAATACTTTTACCAATATGATGGTAAGATTTAACTTAACTAGAGCTGTTAAAGTCTATTACCTGTTAAAAGAGAGAAATAAGGATCTTCTCCAAGAAATAATGGGAAAAGTAAAAATTCAAAAAAAAGAGGTAGAAAAGTGGGAAGAAATGGCCAGTTTACTCTATATACCCTCTCCTGATAAAGCAAGTGGCCTAATTGAGCAGTTTGATGGATACTTCACGCTTGAGGATATCTTCCCTTCTGAGTTGAAGAAGAGATGTATACATCCTGATGAATATATGGGCTATCCAATAGGTCCTGCAGTAGAAACGCAAGTTTTAAAGCAAGCAGACATAATTATGCTTTTTTTCCTTTTCGATAAAGAATATGAAAAGGAGGTAATAAAGGCGAATTTTGAATATTACGAGCCAAGGACGGAGCATGGATCTAGTCTAAGTTATTGTGCCTATTCAATGGTTGCCTCGAGGATTGGTAAATTAGATTTAGCTTATGATTATTTGTTAAAGAGTGCGACAGTCGATATTTTGGATAGAAGTCCACAATATAAAGGGAAATGGTTTTTGGGCGGAACACATGTATCTGCTTATGGAGGGACATGGCAAGCGATAATCCATGGATTTATAGGACTTTTTGTTGACGAAACAGGATTAAAACTTTCTCCCCTTCTCCCAAAAAAATGGGAAGAAGTTTCATTTAATCTTATTTATAAAGGACAAAAATTGAATTTCCTAGTAAGGAAGGGCTATATTAAGGTTAGAGCCAATTCCCAAAACAACAGCGCTGTCCCCATTGGGATCGTTAATGGAAAAAGGAAGATTTGTAAGCCGGGGCAGCAGTCTGTATTCTCTTTTTAAATCTTTGTTTAGGAAAGGAGGTGGACGGATGAACTATTGCTTTATTGGGTAAAAGTATATAATATATAAAATAATGTAAGGAGGAAAAAATGTTAAAGAAGAATAGTATGATATTATGTTTAGTTTTGATTTTAGTGTTTGTTATGATGGTAAGTTTGATAGGGAATGCTAAAGAAATAAAGCTTAGATTTCTATCCCTGCAAGTTGGTGTACATCCTGAGACAGCATGGGCTACTGAAACGGTTGAGAAGTTCAATACAGAATATAAAGGAAGGATTAATATAGTAGTCGATGGTGTTGCAGGAGACGAAGCTTGGTGGGAAAAGTTGAGAACTGATGCAGCTCTAAATACCATGCCCGATCTTTTCACGTTGAAACATGACCGTAGCGAATTCAATGTTCTTGCTCAGTCTGGACTAGTTTTAGCTTTAAATGATTACATAAAAACCGATCCTTACTTGAAGGACATGTTAAATGATCCGGTTGCCCTTGCTGCTTATACTGACAAGAAAGGCAATATTCTAGGTATTCCATATGCAAGAGCCCACGTTGGTATTTATTACAATACAGAACTTTTTGCCAGGGCAGGGATATTTAAATTTCCTACAACCTGGGATGATTTCTTTGTAGCATGTGAAAAACTGAAAGCAGCTAATATTACACCTATTTCTATGATGACCGGAGAGAATGCTTGGTGTTCAATGTTGATGTTAGCCAATATGATTGGAACTACCCCCGGGGGTACTGAGTGGTTGACTACCGACCCAGCAGATCAGAAGTTCAATGTTCCAGTATTTGTTAATGCGGCAGTGAAGTTACAACAAGTACTTAGCAAATATACCACTCTAGATGCTGTTGGTGCCGGCTATGGATTAGCTGCCAATAATTTCCTCCAGGGCAATACAGCTATGATTGCAAACGGACCGTGGATGATTGGTTCTTTCTCAGATCCGAAGAGTGCACCAGCTGATTTTGAGTCAAAAGTGTCTTATGCACTTTCTCCAGGTGATGGAGTGATTGCTATGGAAAACATTGCATGGGGTGTTGGCTCAAAGACGAAGGAAAAACAGGATGCTGCGGTCGAATTTCTTAAATTCCTCATGAGGCAGGATGTATACGCTGCTTACCTTAGTGTAGGTGGGGCTGCACCATGTTTCAAGGTAGATATGAGCGAAGTTAGTTATCCTAGACTTAACAAAGAGTTTCTGCCGAAAGCATTAGAAGCTAAGTACAAATATAGCATTGTTCCAAACGTAGTCAAACCAGCAATCATTAATGTAATGTCACAGTATTTACCCGGAATTGCAGATCTTAGTATGACTCCTGAAGAGTTTGTCAAAAAACTGGAAGAAACGCATAAAGCTAATTAATGTTGGAATTTTTCGAATAATTTAGAGGAGCTAGTTTTCTAGCTCCTCTAAATATGAATTTAATTAGTAAGGTAGTGGTTAAAGAATAGTGAAAAAAAAGGACAGGATTATCTTTCTAGTAGTTGCAATGATTCCCGCTCTCACATTATTTGTAACATTTTACTTAATTCCGATAGGAGGTCTTTTATATACCAGTTTTTTTAAATGGGATTCCATAAAAATGGAGGAATTCATAGGGTTTGCAAATTATATACAGATGTTTCATGACCCTGTTTTCTGGCAGGCATTGAGAAATAATATTAGTTGGTCTTTAATTGCTGCATTTATACATATTCCCATGGCTTTATTAATTGCACTTATCTTAAATGGCAAACCTAAAGGATGGAAGAATTTTAGGACTATATATTTTCTTCCACATGTTATTTCTATAACTGCATTTGCAGTGATCTATATTTCTGTGTTTAATCCTAGTTTCGGTTTACTGAATGCTGTGTTAAGAGTTTTGGGAATGAACAAGTATTCTAATATTAATTGGCTTTTTCATCCCTATTGGGCATGGAAGGCGATAATAAGTACATGGATATTTCATATTGGCCTTTTTGCGACAATCTTCTTAGCGAAGATAACTTCAATCCCAATTGAACTTTACGAGGCTGCAAAGATAGATGGAGCATCTCCTATTAAACAAGATTTGTGTATTACTATTCCTTTGTTAAAAAATATTATTGGGGTATGTATTATCTTAGATGTAACTGGTGGCTTACGGTATTTCGAAGGTTTATACATAATGACCAACGGAGCACCGAACTGGAAGACTGAAACTTTGGCTTTATTAATCTATCAACAATTACGACTTATTCATAATTCATATGCTAATACTGTTGGAGTAGCTCTTCTTGTCCTCGGTTTATTAGTGGTATTGCTATTTAGCAGATTGTTTAGACTCGGGAAGAGCGAAGAAGTAGCAGAATAAGTTGTTAAACAAGTGAGTAAAGTGGAAAAATATGCATTATCAAGATAGAAACATTACAATCGCATTTAGTTTTATAAAATACGGTATCTTGCTTTTTTTTGCAGTTGTATGTCTCTTTCCCGCATTATGGATACTTATTTCTTCATTTAAGACGAACCAAACTATCTTAGCCTCTGCTCTTAGTTTGCCCACCACTTTACATTGGGAAAATTATGTATCGGCTATGCAGGTAACAGGTTTGCCAAGGGCTTTTCTAAACAGTATTATCGTAAGCACCCTTGCTGTGGTTCTTAATGCAATTGTTGCTCTTTTAGCTGCATACGTTTTAGCGAGATTCAAATTCAGACTTAATACAGCTTTAACTATAATGTTTTCTCTAGGAATTTTGGTTCCGATTAATTCGGCAGTGGTTCCTATTAAGTTTATAATGTTAAACCTTATGTTAGATAATTCCTTAATCGGTTTAATAGTCTTATATGCTGCACTTGGGCTGCCAGTATCGATTCTTATTCTTAAGAGTTTCCTTCTTAGTATTCCTGTGCAACTAGAGGAAGCGGCAAGGATTGATGGTGCGGGATATTGGAAAATATTTTTTGCAGTTATATTTCCTCTTTCTCAAAGTGGTTTGGTTACGGTTATGATTTTACAGTTTATTTTCTGTTGGAACGAATTTCTATTTGCCACACTTTTGATAAGTACGGAAACAAAAAGGACTCTTCAAATAGCTATAAAATTTTTTATTGGACAATTCTTTTTTGATTATGGGGGTCTATTTGCCGCCATGGTTATTTCAATTATACCTGCTATCATTGTATTTATACTCTTTCAAAAGAAGGTTATTTCTGGTCTAACAGCCGGTGCAATAAAAGGATAATTTATATTTTGAAAGTACCCACAACCTGTAAAGGCGTGGGTATCAATGAAAAGCAAATATTTGACAAGATTTATATTTTGGTTTTCCGATATATAAACTATAATCTATATATCTACAACTTGCTTTTTACACTTTCTCTAATTATTACGTTTGGATAGAATTTCATTAAATTATTCATTATCTTTTCACCATCTATAAGTCTTTTCATTAGATTAGCTGCTACTGTTCCCAATTTATATCCCTGTTGGTCGACTGTAGTTAAAGAGGGGTATAACATAGAGGAGATAGAGGTATTATCATAACCTATAACAGAGACGTCCTTAGGGATGTGGATTCCTCTTTTTTGAAGAGCCCTTAATACGCCTATTGCTGCAAAATCAGAACAGACAAAGAGTCCGTCAAGCTTCTTATTTTGTTCTAATAAGCGGATTGTTCCTTGATATCCATTTTGTACATCATTCTTGGGTATAGAAACGATCAATTTATCTTTTATCGATAATTTGGCTTCCAGTAAAGCCTGTTTATATCCTTCAAGTTTATTAAAAAATGTTGAGTAAATAATATTTCCGTTGATAAATCCAATATTTCGATGTCCACTTTCAACTAGATATTTGACAGCCTTATAAGCACCCCAAGACTCGTCATTATAGACACAATATATTCCTTCTGATGATAAATATTCATTAACTAAAACAATGGGAATCTGTTCGGCTAATTTTATTATATGTTTAATGTATTGGTATTTTCTTCTTCTACTTCCTATTACAATGGCCCCTTCGATTCTCATTTGGAGAAAATTTTGAAAAGCATTTTTTTCCTCTTCTATTGAGTCGTTGGAGATACTTAAAAAGAGGTTAAATCCTTCCTTGTAGAGGACTCCCTCTATGGCTTCTATTATTTCTGGAAAGAATAAATTTGAAATTACTGGAATTAACAGGCCAACTGTTCCGGATTTCTTCTTTATTAGGCTTACTGCTAATCTATTGGGAATAAATTTATATTCTTCGATAACCTTTAGGATATTCTCTCTTTTTTGAGGAGAGACTAATTGTGGATTATTGATTACTCGTGAGACAGTAGCAGGTGAAACACCTGATTTTTTGGCAATATCTCGAATATTTACCATTTAGAATTACCTCAACCTGAAGATTTATCCAAGAAAACAGTCGCTATCTTGGGAAAAGACATCGTTTATTTTCTTATTTTTTAGCATTTGGTATATTTGAATAACTCAAAATCATTTTATTATAATACAATTGCAAGAGGTTATCTACTCTTCGAATTGTCTTGCCAAAAAAGAAAAAAATACCCCTAATTATTTTAATTATAACATTATCTCCAATATATTTAAAGAAAAGATATGATTATATCTCGTCTGTGTCAAGAACTTGTGGGGGTTTTTCCTACCTCAAAGAAATTATTTGATTTTAATTTGGAGTGAACCCCTGCCACTAGACACTTTTACAGAATTACCTATTATTGACTTCGTTTTAGAGGAATTAATTTCAATACAATAACTATCTGTCTTTAATAATCGTTCTTGGAGAAAGGAGAGATTTTCTTTAATTTGTGGTTATTGCTGGTACTTTCTATAAGTTCTTTAACTCTTTGTAGGCTATATTTATAAAACTTCTTGTAACGGGGTTTTAATTCCAAACACAATACTCCATTGTAATTCTTTAATAGGCGGAATATCTTATCATAGGGGATTTCTCCCCAGCCTACAGGCATATGCATATCACCAATCCCAAATTGGATTAGATTAATGTCCTGTTCTTCATATGAAATCTTGGGTTTGCCAAAACAATCGTGAATATGCACATGTTTTATATACGGCAGAGCTAATTTTATAGAATCTAAAAATTTGAAGCGATAATATTTAGAAGCCAGATAAGCATGACTAAAATCTAAAGTTATTCCCACATTTTCTCGATCAATCTTCTTAACTTGTTCAACTAAATCTTCAATCTTTGTACCATAATTATATTTGCTAATCTCTCGTAAAAAGAGGGGTTTGGGTGTCTGGGGAATAAGAACCGAAGAAGGAAACCTTCCGCTATTGCTAAAACGCTTAGATAAATCCCAGAGAAACTCTTCTTCCAATTCCGGAGGGGTATTCTCAATAGCAATGGTCACCCCTAAATCTTTAGCAAAGGAAGCTAATTCTTGTAAGGTTTTTATTTCTATCTTCTTTAATTGGTCAATTTTTCTTGTAGAAGGTATTTTTAAAAAATTATTTTGCCCTAACTCTTCACCTTTAGTTTCTCCTTGTAAAGGAATTTTTCCACTATGGTATACAAAAATTTCTGCACCTATAGCATTAGAAAATTCAATTCCGGATTTAAAGATTTCTTTTTGTAATTTAAAATTACGAGAGTCCATCAAATTTAGCAGATCGGGACCGTGAACAGTATATTTCAGTTTATATTTTTTTAGAATATCTACAATTGCTTTTGTTTGTAACCAATTTAATTTTCCTTTAAAGATAGCATCGACTCCATGAACCGGTATCTCGGCATAATCAAAACCGATATCTTGAAAATTACTCAAAGTCTTTTCCAATAGATCTAAATCACCATCTATTGTAGAAGAATCTATATTTATTCCAATTCCCTTTATATTCATAATTTCATCTTTAAACTAAAAATATTTCAATAATTTTTTCAAATTATATCACAATAAAATTCATATGCAAGTATATATAAAAATTGTTTAAAATAATTTTTATCAAATATCTAATTTTCTTTTATATTTTTTAAAATAATATCTCTGCCATAATTAATCTTTTTTATCAATATATGTCCAATCTTTGGAGTATTTATTTCAGCATCCGTTGTATCAACAATGTAAGTCTCCAAATCACAATCTTTTTTCAACCTTTCAATAAATTTGATCTGCTCTCCTCTGTTATTATATATTTTATTTCCTCGAATTGTATTTTTTAAAAGAATTTCAACACCTAATGGGTCATGGATTTTTCTACATATCTCTTTATCTAAGTCGTTTTGATCAACCTCGATATCGTACATACCAGCTCTCCCGCATATTGGGCAAAATTCTACAAATGGATGATTCTTATTTTCTGTCGTTACCTCATAATGGGCGCTCAGAGCCAATCGATAAAATATTATATTCCCATTGCTTATATTCAATTTTACCCTTTCAGATTTATTATTAATCAAATTTTTGTAATAATATCTAATATGCAATTGATGATCGTGGCTGTTAGAAGGATTATCTATATCTGTATAAGGTTGCAAACCTTTATATCTTCCTTCCGTATCGCTTCCTTCATTACTATTAAACAAAATATGGCGTAAACGATAATTTTCGCTAAAATTATTCTTTATATTACAATATTTCATTAAATTAAATATTACTAAATAAACAGCTTCAAGATATCCTTCTACAATATTGCAATTTACATAAAACCAGATATTAGGATATCTCGGTATTTCTTTTGAGATAATATCTTTTTTTGGTAATTTAAAATCCATTTTTATCCTCCGCTTATAAATATAATTAGAAATAATTATTGTTCTTTTGTATATACACAAAAGATTAGTTGTATGGTTTATTTTACTTTATTTCATGGTTTAACTATACGATATAACTTTTAAAAATCCTTCTTTTTTTGAAAAATATTTTAGGAGATTGCTTTCTAGCTTTACTTTTTGCTATAATTACTGGAAATAGAAATTGAAAGTATTAAATTATATATTTTATATTGGAGATAAAAATATGGAAACTACCACTACTAAATCTTATGATATTGCCTTTATAGGGCATTATACCAAAGACACAATTGTTTCTGCTTCGGGCATCAGAGTTGTTGATGGTGGTGCCTTTAATTACGGTGCTAATGTAGCAGTAAGGATGGGGCTTAAAGTAGCAGCAGTTACCCGTTTGGCAAAAGAAGATTTTCATGTAGTAGAAAAACTCAAGGGTTTAGGTGTGGATGTATTCGCACATATCTCCCCTCAGTCTACTTGTCTGCGTCTGGAATATCCCACTTCCAATGTTGATGAACGGGTCATATATGTAACCAGCTCAGCAGGTCCCTTCACCCCGGCTGAAGTAGAAAAAATTCAAGCCCGAGCAATTGTTGTGGGCGCATCTATGCGTGATGAGGTTAGCTTGCAAGTGATAGAGGAACTGTCGAAAAGGAAAACTATTCTTTCCGCTGACGTGCAGAGCTTTATCCGGGTAAATGATAATGGTAAATTAGTTCCCAAGGAATGGCCGGAAAGAAACGATATATTTGCCTGTTTGTATATTTTAAAAACTGATGCAATAGAAGCGGGACTTTTATTCGGTGAATGTGATCTCTATACAGCTGCTCAAAAAATGCACGATCTGGGACCTAAAGAAGTAATCATCACTCACCGTGAAGGTTTGTTAGTCTTTGCCGATGACAAATTTTATGAAGAAAAATTTTTCCCCAAAGAAATTATCGGAAGAAGCGGACGAGGAGATACTTGTATTGCATCCTATACAGCCAAACGGTTAAGTGCTTCCCCTCAAGAAGCAACAACTTGGGCAGCGGCAGTAACCAGTTTAAAGATGGAAGCAGAAGGACCTTTTCAACAAACTATTCAAGAGGTTAATAACCTTATTTATAATAAATATAAGAATACAAATTAAGTTATCAAACCCTATTTTTTGGTAGGTTTTAGGTCTTTGGATAAGCCATCTTAAAGAACAAAAAATCGTTTTTATTTTTTAATCTCCTCATAAGGTATAACATGTAAACTTTTTTCCTTTAAAATTACAGATACTTCCTCTCCTATAGAATAAATTTTATGCTCCTGAGGGTTGGTAATCTCTACGGTAAGAAAATTCTTATCAATTTCAATTTCATACACCATTCTAGAGCCAAGATAAATCACCTGACTGATTATGCCATTAATAGCACCTGATTTCTTGGGTTCTAGTTCTACAGATTCAGGTCTAATAATCAGCAAAATCCTATCTCCTTCTGAAAAGGTATTTTTTGATATATAAACTTTATATTTTACCCCTTTTATATCAACTTCTATTTCTTCCAGAGATAAAATATTTGCTACTCGTCCCTCTAAAAAGTTCGCTTTACCGATAAAATCAGCTACAAAATAATTAACTGGATGAGCATAAATTTCCTGAGGGGTGCCTATCTGCTGAATTTTACCAGCATTCATAATAACTACTCGGTCAGAAAGAGTCATTGCCTCTTCCTGGTCATGAGTAACATAGACAGATGTTATTCCAACTCTTTGTTGTATTTTACGAATCTCTAATCTGGTGGATACTCGCATCTTGGCATCGAGATTGGAAAGAGGTTCATCAAGTAATAGTACCTTTGGTTCCATAATTAGAGAACGAGCTAAACTAACCCGTTGCTGCTGACCTCCGGAAAGTTGTGCTGGAGATCGATCATTTAACCCTTTTAAACCCACCAAATTAATAATGGTTTCTGTCCTTTCTCGAATGTTTTTTTCTTTCTCCCGATGAATCTTTAATCCATAAGCAATATTTTGATATACAGTCATATGGGGGAATAGAGCATAATTTTGAAATACCATAGTAGTCGGTCGCTGATTGGGAGGAGTAGTAGTTACTTCTTCCCCGTCAATAAAGATTTTCCCAGAAGTAGGAAGCTCAAAGCCAGAGATCATCCGAAGGGCAGTAGTTTTTCCACATCCAGATGGACCTAAAAGAGTAACTAATTCACCTTCTTTTACTTCTAAATTCACCTTATCAACTGCAATAACAGTATCTTTTCCACTTCCAAAAATTTTTACTAAATTTTTAAGAACAAGATAATCCTGTTTCATAAAAAATCCTTTCCTTTTCTAAATAATTAACCAATAATGTCAACAGTTCTTACCCCTTTACCAATGCGATTCACTATTAGCTGAATAATTCCTAAGGCAATTAATACAATTACAATCAATAAATTGCACATCGCTGCTGCTTGTGCATACCTACTATTATCCACAAAACCCAGTATAGCTACAGTAATTAAATTCCATTTGCCTGATACTACAAAAATTACGGCACTGATACAAGTCATAGCTTTCACAAAATTATATGCAAGACCGGAGAAAAAAGCCGGAGCAATCATAGGTAAGGTAATTCTGCGAAAAGTAGTATTACTATCTGCACCCAAGTCAGTTGAAGCTTCCTCGATAGAAGGGTCAATTTGCTGAAGAGCGGCAATTCCCGCGCGTATCCCCACCGGCATATTTCTAAATACCAGAAGGATGATGATAATCCAAGCTGTTCCGGTCATTATAAAAGGAAGCAGCACAGTTTTTTGGTTAAAAGCTAAGATATATCCTATTCCAACTACTGTTCCAGGAACAGCAAAGGTAAGCATAGAAATAAACTCCATTACACCGCGACCAATAAATTTTTTCCTTATTACCAGAAAAGAGATAAAGATGCCTATAATACCGGCTATAGGTGTAGCCACAGCTGAAAGAACTAAGGAATCAATTAAATAATCTTTACCTACTTGATACATTTCTACATAATGTTTTAGAGTTAAGGTGGGGTTAACTCCCCAGAGGGTCTGAAAAGAACCGTGAACGATGGTTCCATAAAAAAGAAACACAATTCCGGTAAAAATAATACAGCAGGTATAAACCGGTAGTTTTATATACCATTCCAATTGCTTAATAGTTGCACCGGTAGGCTTTCCGGTAACTGTAACATATGATTTTCGAGAAACCCAGTATTTTTGCAGAAAAAAAGCAACTATGGTTGGAATGAACAGAAGTATCGCCAGAGTAGAACCCCGAGATAAATCGTACATCCCAGTAATTTGCAAATAAGCCTGCACTGAAAGCACTCGATAATTCCCCGAAATAACCATAGGGTTCCCGAAATCAGCTAAAGATTGGATAAATACCAAAAGCCAGGCACTGGCAATACCCGGGGTAGATAAAGGTAAAGTAATGGTAGAAAACACTTTTACCCTGGAAGCTCCCAAATCCATAGAAGCCTCTTCTAAGGATGGGTCAATAGCTTGAAGAATGCCATAAAGGACCAAAAAGGCAGTTGGGGCATAAGCAATCGTTTCAACAAGTATCAATCCTCCCAGCCCATATATGGTATAATCACCGATAATTTTAGTTATAAAAGGATTAAGGCTCCCCGCTCTCCCAAAGAGAAGAATAGCTGATAGTGCAACTACAAAGGGTGGGGAAATAATAGGGAACGTCGCAGTTATCCGAAAGAAATTTTTAAAGGGCATTGGAGTTCTGGTAAGGGCATAAGCAAAAATAAACCCTATTATAGTTCCAATAGTCGCTGTATATATCCCTAAAAGCATACTATTAAAGAAGGGTTGGTAATAATACCTTTTGGAAAAAATTGCTGAATAGTTGGAAAAATTCAACTGCCTATCAATAATTAAGCTTGTTTTAAAGACTTGAAATATCGGAAATACCACAAACACTATTAAGCAATAAAAAATAGCCAGTATAGATACAAATAGTAATGGTTCTTTCCATATCAAACGGAGATTTCCTGTAATTTCCTGTATTTTTCTTTTTGAACTGTTCATATTTTTAATCCTATAATATTATGGTGATAATATAATAATCCCTGCTACTAAAAATAATCAACTCGTAACAGGGATTATTATTTCTCTATTATCTTGCTAACTAAATTTAATTATTGTCCAATTCTATCTCTCCAGGCAGTTACCAATTCATCTTTGTGCTCGCCTGCCCAGATTGCGTCATAATCGATTAATTTTACTTTATCTAAAGTTACAGCACCTTCGGCAACCGTTGCTTTTGGATTAATAGGCAAACGGCTATATTTCTGGAATAAATCCTGGGCTTGTTTAGTAAAACACCAATCGATAAATTGCTTACCTAGTTCAAGTTCAGGACCACCTTTAATTAAAGAGAGGCCTCCAACTTCATAACCAGTTCCTTCTGAGGGGAAGGTCATAACTACGGGATATCCTGCATTTATACCTTTAGCAAGGATATCGTGCGAAAAAGCAATTCCCACTGCTATTTCACCTAATCCAACCATCGGTATACATCCAGTTCCTGATTTAGTATACTGAAAAATACTTTGTTTATCCAATTCTTCCCACCAGTTCAGAGTTTTTTCCAGTCCAATCATTTGGATGAGAGTAGCATAAGTAGTATATGCAGTACCAGAAGTATACGGATAAGCTATAGCAACGTTTTTCTTAAAAGCTGGGTTTAAAAGTTGAGACCAGGAAGTCGGAGCTTCTACCTTATGTTCCTTTAAAAAATTTATATTAGAAACGAATCCAATGGCACCGGTATAAAATCCTGTCCAGGCCCAATCTTTAGCATGAAATGATTCTGGCAATTCGAAATCTGTATTAGGCTTGTAAGGTTCCAGCAATCCTTTTTTAGCAGCGTTTATATGATCTGTATTAGAGCCGGCATGCCAAACACTGGCTTGGGGATTTGCGGATTCTGCTTCCATTCGAGCTGCAACCTCACCAGACGACATTCTCACCCATTCTACATCGATTCCAGTTTCTTTTTCAAACACTTCAATATAATATTTAGCCTCTTCTGTATCAAAAGCGGTATACATACGAAGCACCTTACTTGCTGCCAGACCCGTTGCAAACACGCTACATACCATAACCATGACTAATAACAGTACTAAAGTTAACCTTTTCATAAAAACCTCCTCATTTAATTTTTTTATGATTTTTACCATACAGCATATATAATCTTTATATTCCTGTATATAATGTACTACACTTTTTATTAACCTCCCTTCTTTTTTTTATAATATAAGCAGCCTACCCTGGGGATTAAATTTTGCATACAGGGCTTTCCTTATCTCCTGTTTTTCTCTATAAGATCTTAGGTGATCATAACTATCTTCCTGCCAAAGTGGAGAAGTAAGGAGCGCTTGGTTAAATGCTTGTAAAAGCCTATCTTCAAATTCCCCTATATATCCTCTCTTTACAAATCTTTGAAATGCCTGAGGAAAATTATTCCAGGCTTCCAGTTCTTGACCAGGAGGAGTGGGATAAAAAAGTCCGTTATTTGCTTTTACTGCCTTTAAATCTCCGCCGCCATCACCAATCATTAACACCTGGTCATCTTCATACCGGCCTGCTTTTTTAGCTACTTCAATATGGTGCCCCTTGGAACCCATTTCCTGGCCGGCAATAATCTGGACATATTGAGCAATCCCTTGAGCTTCCCAGTAATTTGCTAAATCTGAGTATGGAGTTTTAGAGACAATTAATATATCTGCATATTGAGCCATTAATTCTAAACATCCTTTCACTTTGTCAAAAGGCGAAATCTTTGCAGAAATATGCGGGAACATTCTATTTACAGCCTCACTCCAACCTAAAAGCTTAAATATAGCTAAATCTTTGGAATTTAGATTAAGAAATTCCTCCAAACTTGAATTTCCCAACCCTAATTTATTCTCCTTGGCATAGGCGATATATTGGTTTAAGGGTTTTATATTGGGTAATTTTATATGTCCTTCTTGTAATACTTGCTGAACATCTGTCCTGTTTTGAAGAGCAGTAAGGGTAAGTTGGATGGCAATAAATCTATTACACCCTCTATCCACAGAAAAAAGATTATAATATTCAGCAATTTCCCGGTAGTAAGATTCAATCTCCCATAACTGGTAAAACTCCATAAATTGAGGGTGGAAAATTAACATCTGTTTTCCGTTCATATTATCGGTAACACAGCCATCGGTATCTATGGCTACTAAAAAATCTTTTGTTCTTTTAAATTTTCTTAATTGTTGTTCTGCATCTTCCTTTATCTGTTTTTCGTTAAGCCTGGGTAAGGCCATTTTTTCGTCTCCTTCCCTTAATTTACTTTCTATACTCCACGGGTACATATTCTCCGCATTTTTTAGCAATATATATCTCTTTAAATTTCGCAAATTGAGGTAGTGACCCTCCGATTAAAGGTAAAGCCCAATTTATAAACTCATCAGCTACATCTACCCTATTGGAGGCAATCCATTTTTTAGGGAATTCCCTTTCTGAATTAGCTACAGTATCTAAAAGTATTTTATCATAATTTACTTTATAAGGTAAATCAGGATTTCTTACAATGGTCGACATAAAACCATTTTCTCCCGATAAAGCAATTTTGGCGGCATATACTCCCACTTGATAGGCCTCATCCCTATCAACTTCAGATATATAGGCAATCTCTCTCCTCTGGCGAGTACCCGGCCTTTCTGAGCGAGCTATTCCCCCGACCAACAATCTATTTTTTACTCTTCCCTGACTATTTTTCCTGTCTATTCCGTTAAGGTAATTAGTAAGTACCTGCTCTACAGTCTTTTCAGAAGCGCTAAATTGAGCATGTCCAAAGCTATCTCGCAGTATTCCCAAATCCCCCACATTTACCCCTTCTCCGATAACTACAATACACCTTCCCTGTTTTTTTAATTTTTCATTAACTTTTTCGGCAATAAATTCTAAGTTACTTCGATAATCATCTTTGGATAGAGATTCGGGAAGAATTAATAATAAAGGAATTTCTCTTTTGGGATCAGCCAGCCTTGCTGCCGCCGGAATAAAACCAATCTTTCTTCCCATTACTCCGATAACCAAAACAGGGTCGCTGGTATAGCTGGCTTTATTCTCCTCATTTGCCTCCAGTATATTAATGGCTAAATTGCGAGCTACACTTCCATACCCCGGGTCATGATCACATACTGCGAATGTTCCATCAGCTTGCAATGTTCCTCCTACGTCATTATCAATAGTTTTAGGTATGCCGGTACAAATCAGTTCTAAATTTTCTTTTTGGGCTAATTTACTTATTTTGTTAGCTGTATCCATAGAGTCTCCGCCTCCACAATAGAAAAAATATTCAACATCGTGCCTCTTGAAGACCTCGACAATACGGGCCAAATCCTCACCATTTTTTATTTTATATCTACAACTACCTATTGTTCCTGCAGATGGAGTTTCTGTTAATAGCGCTATTTGTTGGGGCTCCTGGGAAGAGATGTCTATTAATTCTTCTTTTAAAACCCCAAGAATACCCATCTTTGCTCCATATATTTTATCAACTTTTTTAGAGGAAATTAATTTGTCAATCACTCCTCTGATACTATTATTTATTACCGAGGTGGGGCCGCCTGATTGTGCGATAACTACATTTTTCATTTATTTAATCTCCTGCTTTATAATTGATTACACCAGTTAAATATAAGCTTATTTTATTTTATAAAGGTATTTTCCCCCATTTTCAATCCACAGTTTTCCTGGTCCGATGAAATCTTTCTGGTGAATTGAATCAGGATTCCTATAACCTAATCCTACTGATTCACAAATATCTTTAGAGATTCCGGTAGCTAAAGTGACTTTAAAGTCAAATTCTTCTTTCCCTGAATTAACATTAAAGCTCCCCGCTCCTCTAACATTTATCACATGAGCAGCAATATTTTTACTAAACTCAGGATTTAATTCTAAATATTTCTTTACATAATCTTTACAATGATAACCTATTTGCCTTAAGGCAAGATCCATCTTCGATCGGGAATGAAAACACTTGATATGAGGGGCGTAGATAATGATTTCTCCACCTGGGGTCATTACTCCGGGGCTCTGCAATTTATAAGAACCTTTCCCGGCAGTCCAAATTTCATCATAACACTGGTCAATAACCTGGACCACATAATTAAGGGGTTCATCTATATAAATTACATGAAGCTTCGAACTTGCTTTTACTGCTTGTTTATAGGCCTCGATAAAACCATCAAATCCTACACCTACATATAGGCCTTTTGGTATTACCTGATGTTCTTTTTCTTCAAAGACCATATTAAAAGAAATTGTTGGTGCTTTTATCTGGTGAAATATATAAGAAGAACCCTGGTTTATAACTTCTCGGGCAGGATTATCAATGGTACCTATAATCTGAGGAATACCGATAAGCACCGCTGCCCAGTGAAGTAAGTCTATCACCTCTGGACCGGAAATTCCCGGGAAAAAGACTTTTAATCCCCCAGCATAACCGGCAGATTCATGAGGCAAAGTCCCACCTAAGGCAATAATTAAATCATAATCTTCCGTAATTAATTTATTAACCACTACCGGAATAGACCGAGAAAGCTCTCCTTGAGTTTTTTCCGCTACAAAAGAAGCGGGAATCTCCCCCACGGTTACCAGTTTTTGAGGGTCGTTATATTCATGATTATAAAAATGGTTAAAATTAATTTGAGAAGAGAGCCCCAACTTTTCCCGAATTTCTATTTCGGCCATCTCTCTATGTGTTCCACCGGCATTTAAAGAATCAATCTGACTCATTCCTTTATTTTTTAACTCTTGGTAAATAAGTGGTACTAACTTATTAGAAAAATCTGTCCTGGTATAATCAGGATGAATTAAGAGAACTTTCTTTATAGAACTAAAATCTTTCAGACCTTCCTTTATAATTTCTTCTAATTGTATATTTGTTATTTCTCCCTGGAGATTTTCAATATAGAGCATAATCAAGCCTCCACTTAATTAATCGTTAGCAAGTGCATATCTTATGTCTGCCCGTAGGACAGGCGTCTCGCCTGTCTATTTATTTTTAACCAGTTAATGTAGCAACACAGCGTGCTGTGTTGAAGTTTAT
>JAHIPR010000156.1 GCA_018903015.1 bacterium | reverse complement strand
TGATGGCTAACAACAATAATAATGTAGAGGTAAGTTACAATGTTCAAACCACGGTAGATGCCAAACACAAATTAATTGCAGACTTCAAGGTTACTCAAAGACCCAATGACCTGGGTCAACTAGCCCCCATGGCCATAAGAGCAAAAAAGCTCTTTGAGAACCAAACATTTGAAGTATTATCAGATAAAGGTTATTACAAGGCCCAAGACTTAAAGAAATGTGCAGAAAACGGGATCGCCGTTTACATCACCAAACAGACCTATGCCAATGGTACCAAAGACCCAGCCTTCTATTCTGATCAGTTTAAGTATGATCCAACCAAAAATGTCTATCTCTGTCCAGCTGGAAAGGAACTCCATTACTACCGGGCCAGGAAGAAAGATGGAAAGATAATTGGCTATGAATACCGAGATTATACTGCTTGCCAGAAATGTGAATTCAAAGCCAGATGTACCAGAGCTAAAAAAGGCAGAACCATCTGCCGGCATGCTGATCAGGACTTCCTTGACCGGATTGATTCACAAACCAAAAGGAATATGGAAAAATATAAGCTCCGGCAAATGATTGTAGAGCACCCCTTTGGCACCATCAAACGAGGCTGGGGTGCCTATTTCTTTCTAACCAAAAGAAAGGTTTCGGTTAGTGCTGAGATTTCATTATCCTTTCTGGCCTATAACCTCAAACGGGCCATCAACATCCTGGAAAGTGAAGAGATATTAAGAAGATTAAGGCAAAGAAGGAAAGTGGTACTGGTATAAGTATTACTTTTGCCTTTAAGCCTATTTTATTATACAAGAAGTCTCATTTTTCCGGTAAATATGTCCGGTGATAGAGATCACTCTAATAAAGGGTAGATGGTTTGCGCTTTTATGAAAAATATTATCATTAATTTTCACACGGCCTGCCGTCCCCTGACACATACAACAACAAATAGTATATTATGTTAAAATGGGTGGATTATATTATGTATGAGGCTTCTGATTTAATAAAAGAGGGGAAAGATTTAGAAATATTGGTGTCCTCATATTATCAAGCCTATGATTATTATGTGGAAAGCAATTTAAAGTGGATTGAAGATAAAGAAGATTTGCCGGGAAAGGTTAATATTTTAGAATTAGATGTATTAGCAAAAATGTTTAGTATTCATTCTGTTGAAAGAACATTGATTGAATGCAAACGTGGATGTACCTATAAGGATATATTTAAATTTTCCGGTGTGGCAAAATTAGTAGGTGCTAATTCTAATGTTTTAATTTGTCAAAGTCATGATATAGATAAATTAAAAAGCGTAGGAGATCGCATTAATATTCAAGTAAAAACCCCTGAGGATCTTTTAACAACATTATCTGATGATCAACAAGAAAAGCTGTCATTCTTCCATGCTTCCAATAGTATAAGTAACCAACTCTTTGAAAAAGAAACTATAAAATCTATAATGACTACATCTGGTAACTTTTCAGTTATTGAACAAAGGGCATATAACATGATTCGAAGCTACATGGCAGAACTTATTGGTAAAATATGGAAAGAACCTGATTTGATCCAACAATCTATACAAATAAAAAATTTACTAGATACTCATTCTGACTATGTTCGTGAAATTGCTAGATTTCTACAAATAAAACCGGGAAACGAGTCATCTGAATTCTATATGAAAAAAAATATGTTGTGCCGAGCTGCAGGATATTTAGCCTTAAAAGTAAGAGTGTCATATGTTATTTGTGCTATTCATTGTGCAGTTGCCTTAGGAAATGGTGTTGTACTGGAATTAGATAAAATCCAAGATGATAGTTTTCTTAATGTCGTTCATTTATCAAGAAAAGAGTTGGCAACTGCTGTAAAAATACCGCAGTTCCTTCAAGAATTCATCTATATATTTGGAGGGATGACATCGTTGCTTGATAAGGATGCATATAATATTGCTCAATATATGAAGATGGATTTCTCAGAAATGATGAAAATAATAGGCTTGCTAAAACAGCTTTTTAAATTGAGTGAGAATAGGATACAGTGGGGATTTGTAGAAGATATGGGCGTGCTTTATTTAAAATATGTACCTACTCCAATCAAGGGGCTAGGAGTGATAAATAGGGAAAAATTAGATTATTCTATTAATGAATTTTGTTTTGTAGATGAATGGAAGAAAAGTTTAAGCATCTATAGGCTTTAGGAAGTAATAAAAATGAAATTGTTAGGAAAATGCAGAGCTCAATATGCAAATAATTTATTAGCCTCTAAAAAATTGGTTTTAAGGACAGATCGTGATAGAGGAGATAATCCTTTTATTGAATTTTATTCAAACGAAGCTGATCAAAAGCTAGTAATTATAATTTTAAATAATGTTTATATAGAAGATATGACTTCAAATCCTGCTTTGGGTGCAAAGAATAGAACGGACATACATTTTAATATATCTCAGTTGGATGCTATCATTGACATATTATCTCCGTTTATTGACCCACTGTCAATAACGTTTGATGACACCCCAAGAAGCACACCAGACCCAACTGGAATGGAATATCCTAATGGTTTACCCCTTGGTGAAACAAAACCTATTACTTGGATTACTGCACGAATGATAGTCAATTATGCGGATAAAGATTTTTCTATCGAGGCAACAAAAGTAAAAGTTTACATTGAAGTTGAGAAATATAAAAACGGAAATAAAATCAGAAAGAAATTTCATCTTGGAGCAAACATGGGCACAACTATTTTAAAAAAGGCTGGCAGTGTAAATAATTTTGAATTATTAATTGATTATAGCCAATTGAAACGTTTTTTACATAGTATGAATGTAGCAAAAATGTGGTTTAAAATCTAGTTTGTTACAGGGGAGGATATTATGTTTGATAAAATTGCAGTGAGCCTCAATTGGAAAGAAAAAAATAGAGTTTTATTGGGCTTTGATGAAGATAAAACCCCCATTTGGGGAAGCTATGAATATGAAGAAATTGAAAATTTGCAGTTTATTGAAGGTTTTTCTTATGGAACATGCAATAAGAAAGATTCCAATCTATATTTATCTGGAGATAATTTCTTTGTAAAAGGAGATAATTTATATTCATTAAAGGCGTTACAGAAGGACTTTAATGAGAAAATTAAATGTATTTATATTGATCCTCCATTTAATACTGGAAAAACCTTCGATCATTACGCAGACGGATTAAAAAACAGTATTTGGCTATCAATGATGAAAGTAAGATTAGAATTTATGAGGGGGCTACTATCCGAAGATGGTCTTATAATGGTACATATCGATGATGATGAAATGCCATACTTAAAGATACTGATGGATGAGATTTTTTTAGGGCAGGGAAAATCATGCGGAAATAAAAATAACACAGGAAATCATGTGGCAACAATTGTGTGGCAAAAGAAATTTGCTCCACAAAACGATGCGAAATTTTTCTCTGATGTGCATGATTTTATACTGATTTACGCAAAGAATATTAAGATGCTAAAAATCAACTTAATAGAGCGTTCAGAAGAACAAAATTCAAGGTATGTAAATAATGATAATGATCCAAGAGGCGTTTGGACTTCCAGTGATTTGACAGTGAAAACGCCTAATCCTCAATGGATTTATCCTGTTACGTTACCTAGCGGGCGAGTTGTAATGCCTTCAAAAAGTAGAAGTTGGGGGATTTCTAAGGAAAGATTTCAGGAATTAGTTGAGGATAATAGAATCTGGTTTGGCGCTAATGGGGACGCGATGCCAAGACTAAAAAGATTTTTATCAGATGTAAAAAAAGGTGTAGTGCCAAAAACGATTTGGTTTAGAGATGAAGTCGGTGATAACAGTGAGGGCAAAAAGGAAATCAAAAAGTTTATTGACATTGATAGTAGTGTCTTTACAACACCTAAGCCGGAACGACTTTTAATGCGAATTATCCAAATTGCAACTAATGAAGGAGATTGGGTACTTGATGCTTTTCTAGGGTCAGGGACAACTTGTGCTGTTGCTCACAAATTGAATAGAAAATGGATAGGTCTAGAAAACGGGAGCCAGTTGGATGATATTTGTGTCCCAAGACTGAAAAAAGTTGTTGACGGAAAAGATGATGGTGGCATATCGAAGAATGTTAATTGGCAAGGTGGAGGTGGTTTTAGGTACTACGAAATTCGGTAATGAATAAGATGCGGAACTGCTGGCAGGCCACCCGGAGGCCCGGTAATACTTCCTGTTCTTAGTATAAATTGGGACAGGGCAGATTCAAGTTGGCTAATGCAACAGTTTTCCGAAGACCTCATTCAGAATAATAATTCTGAATGTAAAGAGGAAATAAATAGATATCAGGAAAGATGGGAGCCTGATATAGATTTAGAAAAATTTGAGAATATAAATAAAGATATAAAAAATCCAAATATCTAATTAACCAAAAGGGCAGGGGAGGAAAAACTGCTTCCAAACGATTAACAAATAATATAAATTATTTCTTTTAAAAATAATGTTAGTAAAGGATTATAAAATAACAGAATATGATAATGTCAATCGGAGGGGCACACTATAAGTTTATATGGAAACATTGAGAAACCGTTGAAACTGTTATGACTGAAAAGTAATTTTT
>JAHIPR010000155.1 GCA_018903015.1 bacterium | reverse complement strand
GGTTTCCCATAGATTGAGATTTAGCCACATCAAGATCAAATTCGGTATGACTATCATAACTCCTCATCAAAAAGAAGTAACGAGCCACGTCTTTGCCTACTTCTCGTATTAAATCTCTTAGAGTAATGAATTCTCCTCCTCGAGTCGACATGCCTACTTCTTTGCCATCTTTTATTAAAGTAACGAACTGCACAATTAACACATCCAAAAAGTTTTCGGAATAACCCAGGGCTTGTGCCGCTGCTTTCATCCTTTTAATATAACCATGGTGGTCAGCACCCCAAATATCTATTATTTTGTCAAATCCCCGTTGATATTTATTTTGATGATAGACAATATCAGAAGCAAAATAAGTGGGGATATTATTTTCCCGAATTACTACTCTGTCTTTTTCATCACCAAAGACAGTGGACTTTAACCAGAGTGCACCTTTTTCCTCATAAAGAAAGCCTCTCTGCTTGAGTAATTCTATAACTTCTTGAAGTTTATTCTGCTCATAAAGTGATTTTTCACTAAACCAAACATCAAATTCTACTCCAAAATCTTTTAAATCTTTTTTAATTCCTGATAAAATTTTTTTTAAAGTAAACACTTTAAAAAACTCTTGGGTTTCTTTATCGTCTCTTCCTTTATACTTGTCTTGAAATTTCTCTATTACCTCTTTGGCTATATCAAAAATATATTCACCTTTATAGCCATCAGCAGGAAATTCTCTCTTTTCTCCTAAGAGATTATTGTATCTTACTTGAACTGATTGACCTAATATGTCTATTTGTTTTCCTTGATCATTGATATAATATTCTTTTTCTACCTCGTACCCTGCTGCTTTTAATATACCACTTAAAGCATCTCCCACTGCTGCGCATTTTCCATGGCCCACATGTAGGGGACCGGTAGGATTAACGCTGACAAATTCTACTTGAACCCTCTTCCCTTTACCTAAATTTACTTTACCATAATTCTCTCCCTGTTCTCTAATTTCATCCAGAACCCTATATAACCAATTCTCACTCAACCAAAAATTTATAAAACCTGGTCCGGCAATTTTAACTTTATCTATAATTGTACCCTGGATATCTAAATTGCTTACAATAAGATTAGCAATATCTAAGGGTTTTAACTTCAATTCTTGGGATAATTGCATAGCGATATTGGTGGATAAGTCTCCATGGGATTTATTTTTAGGGATTAGTAATATTATTTTGGGGATGTCCTTAATCTGAAAATTCTCCTGCCCTATAATTTTTTTTATAGAATCTAATAAAATCTCTTCAATTTGATCGGCTAAATCAATTTTCATATAAAAATCCTCTAATAAGTTTTTTTGGATAAAATAATTATAAGTATGGTACGCCCGAGAAGAGTCGAACTTCCAACCAAGGGCTTAGGAAGCCCCTGCTCTATCCATTGAGCTACGGGCGCATAAGAATTCTATTTCATTCGTGGATCCAAAGCATCGCGCAATCCATCACCCAAAAAATTAAAAGCCATCATGGTGATAGCCAAGGCTAATCCGGGGTATATAGCCAAATGAGGATAAGAACGCATTGCCTGATATCCCTCCGATATCAACATTCCCCAGCTCGGGGTAGGAGGATTTACTCCTAAACCAATAAAACTCAAAAATGCCTCAAAGGTAATATATCCGGGTATTGCCAGGGTTACTGTTACAATACAGGGACCTAATAAGTTGGGCAATACATGTTTTAATATTATCTGTAAATTACCGTTTCCTGTTGCCCGAGCGGCCTCTACAAATTCCTTTTCCCGTAAGGACAGAGCCATTCCCCGGGCTATTCTAGCCATTCCAAGCCAGGCAGTAACCCCTATACCGATAAAGATAAAAAATAATCCTCCAAAAGCCCTATCAACATCATTAAGATATCCAGCAAAGGTCCCGGGAGTAGCTACGGCAAAAGTAGATTTAAAAAGTACCATCAACAAAATAATTAATAACAAGGTAGGAAAGCCGTACATAATATCCACAAAACGCATCATAATATTATCTGCTTTCCCGCCATAATACCCCGAAACAACTCCGTACAACACTCCTATTATAAAGGCTGTAACAGCCCCGACTATTCCTACACTCAACGATATTCTGGTGCCATAAATAATTCTACTTAAGAGATCCCTACCCATAAAATCTGCTCCCAATAGGAATTTAGACCCTGGGCTTGCAAAATTTTCTTTTAAGCTACCTTCGGCATAATGATAAGGGGCAATATAAGGGGCAAAAATAGCAAGAATAAGCAAAACGATAACTATTATTCCTCCCAATACAGCCATTTTGTTTTTTAATAATCTTCGAAAGGCATCTTTCCATAAATTTACCTCCGGTCTTTCCGAGATAACTGTTTCATCCTCAAACTTCTCTTTTTCTTTTAATTTTACTTCCAAGATAATCTTTCCTCCTTATTAGCTTATTATTCTTAAGTATACCTAATCCGAGGATCAATCCAGGAATAGGTGATATCAACAAATAGATTGGCCATAATTATTATAACCGCATAAAGTAACATAATACCTAAAACCACGGGATAATCTCGATTGGTAATACTGGTAATAAAATATTTTCCACAACCCGGGATAGCAAATATCTGCTCTACAATTAAAGAGCCGGTAACTAAGGCAGCAAACATGGGACCTATTACAGTTACCACCGGAATAAGGGC
>JAHIPR010000154.1 GCA_018903015.1 bacterium | reverse complement strand
TATGCTTCGCTTTAGGAGTATAATCAGTGAAGTTTCGGCATATCTAAACCAAGAAACAGAATTATTTTTTAAAGAAGTTGCAAGACGAGAAAGTCCCGAGATGGTAATTATTGATTTAAAAAAATTTACCTCTCTCCCCCTGGCTTTAAAGAGGAGGATAATTAGAAAATCTATTGAAGTTGTAAAGGGAAATCTTTATTCCATAAGTTTTAGACATAATAATGAAATATTAAAACTTACTGAATACCAACTGGGTGAAAAAGATATTTATCTTCCTGATAATTTAATGGCCAAGAAGATTTATGACAAAATAATGATTTACAAAAGGAGGATTTCTAAAGATCAACCAGAGCAGATACCTACCCCTTGGGAATATGATATATTAATTCCAGGGAAAACAGAGATTAAATCTTTGGGTATAAAGGTTGAAATAAAAATATTAGATTCTGCGGACATAAAATCTTTTTTATATTTTACTAGAAAAAAGTCTAAAGGGAAATTTTTGGAATTTATTGATTACAATAAAGTTAAACTCCCTCTCAAATTAAGAAATAGACGGAGCGGAGATAGATTTTATCCCTTAAAGATGGAGGGCTTAAAAAAAATTAAAGATTTTTTTATTGATAATAAAATTCCTAAAGGTTATCGAGATTTAATTCCTATCTTGGTTGATAGTGAAGATCAAATAATATGGGTTATGGGAATGAGACTGGATGACCGGGTAAAAATTAACTCTGATACTAAAAAAGTGCTCCGCGTAAAGACAAAAATAAAGAATACTTTTTTGCAGGAATATTTATAATTTTTAACAAGGAAGGAGAAAAAATGCTAAAAAATAACGAAATTGATGAAATTTTAATTACAGAAGAAGAAATTAGAGAAAAAGTTTTAGAGCTAGGTAAAAAAATAACCCAGGACTATCAAGATAAAGACTTGGTTTTTATAGGTGTATTAAGGGGAGCTGTAATATTTATGGCAGATTTAGCTCGAGTAATTTCAATTCCTATGATATTTGATTTTATGGCTATTTCCAGTTACGGAGCAGCCACAGAGTCCTCGGGAGTAGTAAGGATTTTAAAAGATCTGGATGAAACTATTGAAGGCAAAGATGTCCTGATAGTTGAAGATATAGTAGATACCGGATTGACTTTGGATTATTTGCTTCGGATATTAAAATCACGTAAACCAGCCAGTTTGAAGGTCTGCACACTTTTAAGCAAAAGTACCAGAAGGAAAGCCAAGGTTAAAATTAATTATCTAGGATTTGATATTCCTAATAAATTCGTAGTGGGTTATGGTTTAGATTACGCGGGAAAGTTTAGAAATGTTCCTTTTGTTTTTACCCTTAATCCCAAGATATACAAGGGAGAGCTGAAGTAAAACCGTATATCGTATATCGTATATCGTATATCGTATTGCGCCAACATTAAACTAAAAACTTAAAGCGTGAAACGTGAAACTAAACTCGTATCTCTTATTATATGTCATTTGGGATCCTTACGAGATACGAGATACGATTTTATTTTTGTTTTTATATAGGAAATATGCTAAAATTATTATACAATAAGCGTATAAAATAAACTTATTATAAGAAATTTGTGAAAAAAGGAGAAATTTTTCTTGACTAAAATACCTGATTTTAATAAAAAAGACTTAAAAGGAAATAAAAATTACCGAAACATCGGCCTATATTTACTGATGTTAATTATTACAGTTTCAATTATAAGTTCATTTTTTGAGCCCAAATCTGCTACTCAAAAAGAACTTACCTATTCTGAATTTTTAAAAGAAGTTGAAATAAATAGTGTATCTAAAGTTACCATTGTTGATAATTCAATTACCGGTATACTTATGGACGGCACCGAATTCTCTACTTATTCACCTGATGACCCAGAGATGATAAACATCCTTCGAAGTAAAAATATAGTAATAGAAGCTAAACCTCCGGTAAAAGTATCCTGGTGGATGCAGTTGCTTTCATCTTTATTGCCCATGCTTTTGATCATTGGAATTTGGTTATTTATGATACAACAGATGCAAGGTGGAGGGAATAAGGTTATGTCCTTTGGCAAGAGCAAAGCCAAGCTTATAGGCAAAGAGACCCCCAAAGTAACCTTT
>JAHIPR010000153.1 GCA_018903015.1 bacterium | reverse complement strand
TATTTTTAATAATATTTATAACTTTTATCTTTGCCGGGGCGAATGTCCAGGCCAAAGGGATTTCTTTAGAAGAGGCTCTTAATTGGGGGATTGAAAATAATTCTGCAATTAAAGAAATCAAAGACAGTATTGAAACCATAAAAAGAAGCTTAGGTTTAATTGATACCGAATATGGTTTTAAAACAAAGATTAGCGCTAATCCGATTATTGCCGGTGATAGCTCAATTATTACTAACGATGAAAGTAATAGTTCCGAAGGTAGTAGCAGTCCTAAAATTACTTTGAAAACTACAAAGTTATTTCCTAACGGATTAATCCTTCAATCGGAAATCTCTTTAAAAGAGGAAGACTGGTTTGATCTGGAAAAGCTTTCGGAAGGACTCGATAGCACTTTCAGTGCATCCAAAAGCCTTTATCCTGTACTTCCCATCGAATCAGAACAGGAAAAATATTTAGCTTCAAATAACTTACTTGAAGCCAAGGAAAATCTAAGATGGCAACAAGAAGACGAAAAGATAGAATTTTTAGAATCTTATCTTAATCTTTTACGTTTACAGGAAAGGTTATTTTTAACGGAAAGAAATTATCAGTATGCTCAGGAAGATTTTGACAGAATGTTAAAGAAAATTGAGATTGGAGAAGCAGGTGAGAAGCAGGAAATAGAAGGAAAGATTATTTTAAAAACAGCAGAAATAAATTTATTACAAGCTCAAAATACTTTTCTTCAACAAAAGAACGGATGGTATTTGAATCTAAATTTACCGGAAGAAACCGAAGCGTCTTTGGTGGAAGATTCGCCTTTTTTAGAAGAGATTATAAAATGGGCTGATTCCTTAGAATTTAATTTAAAAGAAGAAGAGTTAATGGAGTTAGTAGTAGATAACCATTATAAAATTAGAAATATTCTCCTGGATCAAGATAGCTCTCAAAAAGAAGCAGAATGGAATTTAGCTAAAAATAAACCTCAGGTTGCTTTGTTTGGCGCTTATAGTAGCCAGGGTAATAGTTGGGGAATAGGAATTGAATTAAGTTACGATATCTTCGACGGAGGGAAACAAAAGATAGAAGACGAAGGATATCAAGCGAAATTAGAAAATTTAGAAGATGATTTTTTACAGATAGTCTCTGAGTTAAAATTAGAATTATCTGGTCTAATCAATCAGCAAGAAATAAATAGTTTGAATTTGGAAGAAAAATTAATGTCCTGGGAAAAAGCTAAATTAGAAGAGGAATCTTATCAAATACAGCTTCAACAGGGTCTGATTAGTGATAGTGAATTTCAGTACAAGATGCTCGGGTTGCAGGAATCAGAAATAAATCTTAAATCTGCTAAAGATGAGATTTTAATAAATAAATTACGCATGGCTCATTTTTTAGGGTTCAGAAAATAGCGGTTAAAGTTAAGGAGTGAAGAAAAAGATGAAAAAGAAATGGTTGATTGTCGGAGTAATTATGGTTATAGTAATTATTGCTCTTTTTGTCGGTAGCAGGTTTTTAAATAAAACAAGTGAAGAGGAATTGACTGAACAAAAGATCAAGATTACTCCTCAGATGATTACATCTATAGAGCGAGGAGATCTTAAAAAGACGGTTTCTACCAGTGGTTACCTGCAGCCGGCTGATGAAAAAATTCTCACTTTTAGTCTGAACGGAGAAATTGAAGAAGTTTTAATCAGCGGGGGTAAGAGAGTTACAGAGGGAGAAGCACTGGTGCGATTAGAAAAAAGTCAGCAAGAATTAAATTATTTAAAAGCAAAAAATACCTATGAATTAATTAAGACTAGTGGTTCAGAAAGCGAAATAAAGGAACAGGAGCTAAATTTTCAAATCACTAAGAAGAATTTAGAAGATACCACTATTAAAGCCCCATTTTCCGGTTTGATTACCGATGTTTATGTTAAACCGGGTGATTACATTGGTTCAGGAAGTGAAGTAGCTTATTTAATTGATGACAGCAGCTATGAAATAGAAGTTGCAGTTAATGAGATTGACAGTTTGGAGGTAGAAGTAGAGCAGGAGGTAATTATTATCCTGGATGCCTTCCCGGGGAGAGAATTTTCAGGAAGAGTAAAGGAGATTCATAATTACACTCAAAATGTAAACGGAGTAGTCACTCTTCCGGTTACATTGCAGTTAGATAAGGCGGATAAGCAGTTTAAGCCCGGTTTTTCCGCTTTAGTGGAAATTATTATTGGTAGAGCAGAAGGCGAATTATTAGTTCCTATTAGCGCAATCCTTGACCGAAAAGGGCAGCAGATGGTAGTTAAAGTGGTGGATAATAAGCCAGTGTTTACTCCGGTAAAGGTCGGATTTAGCGATGGAGTTTATACTGCAATCGAAGAGGGATTGGCTGAGGGTGAAGAGATAGTGATAAATGTTTATGAATTTGCTAATGCAGGCTCTAAAAATAATAGTACGCAAGGTGTCCCTGGGATGGGTGGATTTATGAGGCCAAACAGATAAAGATTGGGAAAATAATACAAAGGTAATATCTAAATGTTAGAGATAAAAAAAATAAAAAAAATATACCAGATGGGAAAAGTGAAGGTGGAGGCTCTAAGGGGAGTTTCTTTTTATATTAATAAAGGAGAATTTGTAGCCATTATGGGTCCTTCCGGTTCCGGCAAATCTACTTTAATGCATATTATCGGTTGTCTTGATCAACCTACAGAGGGTAGTTTTATAATCGGAGGAAAAGACGTAAGCAAACTGAATGACGATAGACTGGCCGAGATT
>JAHIPR010000152.1 GCA_018903015.1 bacterium | reverse complement strand
CTCTATCATTCCCGCTAAAACGAGTACGATCCTGCTATCCTCTTTAAAACTTTTCCCATTATATAATTTTGCTTCTTCAAGTATTTTCCTGTTCTCCTCTTTCTGCGTCTCCCCAACTACATCTATGGCCAGTTCGATTGCTTTTCTATTTGTTACCCTGGTTGCCTGCAGCATAAGAATATCATTATCTTTAATGCCCAATTTTTCTCTAAAATCTATATTGTAATCATCAACATCCCATAACTTTTCATTAAAATCAAATACATTAGGTATAATAATAGAATCCAGATTTCTTCTCGCTTTTAATTCTTTTTGGGCAATACTATTAATTACTACATGTGAGATCAAATCATCTTTTGGGGGATAGTATTCCTCCAGAGCCTTGCGAACGAAATTGCACGTTGGTTGAGAAAAATTATCTCTTTCCCAGTGAAAATCATGATGGTGTCCGATACATCTAATGCCTAATTCCTTAATGACATTAGCAAGCGCCATAGCAGTAGGGATACTTCTACCGATTGAAAAAATATTATTGGGAATAATCAAATCTATCTTATTTTCTATTAAGATTTTTTTCAAACCTTCTTCAATTTTCAAAGCTTGCTTTCTTATAGCCCCTATTAATTCATCCTCATCCTGATAGTCTTTTAATTTTAAGTAAGCATTCCTTCCGATTTTTAAATCCTCTTTAAATCTATAATTCATTTCCGGTATAATATAACCATCAGAGGTACCTGTACTGCCGGCAACAAAATATACTTTATGCCCCATATTTTCTAAAACCTTTTTACATTTGTCCATCTCCAGGGAAACTCCATCAGTTTCGCCAACCCGATAATGACATAATGCTATATTCATACTTTCCTTCCTTTGTATAATAATTTTATATCTCCGCCTGACTTTCATAGTAAAAAAATAATATCTTTTCCTGCTTAAAATTAATAAAGAATGTGTCTCCGGATTTAATTTTTGTTTCACCTGAAATAACTAATTTATATTAATGTAATACCAAATAAATTGCAAATTTTAAATCACTTTTGTCTGTGTCTGTAGAATAAATTTAATAGCAGTTAGCACAACTTAAGATTATTTAAACTTATTACATCCTTGATATACCCTCATTTTTAAAGCCATTCTCATCGATAATATTAATGTTTTTCCCCAAAATACCCATGGTTTTCTCTACGATATTCTGAGAAAGTTTACACTAACAGGCGCGAGACCCCTGTCCTACGAATGGATGAAATAGGTAAATTGGGTAACTGGCAAATTTGTAAAATACTTTACTAAAAAAGAGGAATTTGCTTTAAAAATATAGAATATATATAATATAAAATAAAAAAGCTCTTTAATTCTTTAACTAAAAAATTAAAGAGCTAAAAAGGTGAAAGATTTTATGGTTATAAAAAGTGAAAATTACTTAAAAGTTTTCATTGAAAAATTAAAAGAATTCTGTTCAGAAGTGATATAATAAAAATAAATTAAAAAAAATTTAATTAAAAAAGAGGATTTTTGAAAATAATGTTGAATATATAAATATTAAGCATAAATTCTTTTAATAAATTTCTTCGATTTTATCCGTAAAATTATAAAATACTAAAAAAGAAAAGAAAGGATGGTAGACATGTATAGAAAAAATTTAAAACTAAGTTTTGTAATCTTTTTAACCATTTTATTAGCCCTTTTTACTACCACTGTCTCTGCCAGCATTGAAACAGAAAAATTATTACAGGAAATTATAGAAGGAAAAACCATGAAACCTGATATCTTCGCTTTCATCAATATGGGAAACTTTTATTGTTCGGTAGACCTATATGAACCTGCGGAAAAAGAATACGAAAAAGCTTTGGGCTTAGATCAAACAAATATATTGGCCAGGATAAATCAGAGTTATGCTTTGTATAAAATGGGAGAAAGAGAATCAGCGCTTACCAATCTATCTCAAATTATTACCGAGGACCCTAATAATGCCTTTGCCTATTTTATAAAGGGAATGATATATAAAGATACGCTCGAGTATGATTTGGCAATAAAAGAATACGAAAAAGTTGTTGAACTTATTCCTCAAAATGACAAGCTTATTTCCGAATTAGCTCAACTCTACCAGGATAATGACCAATTTATTCAAGCAACGGAAACATATATAAAATTGGGTAAGCTTAAACCCAGTCCTTATATCCTGGACAATTTTTTAGCTTACCAGGAAAGTGCTGCTGGTTATTTAAATTTGGGTGATTACTATAGTAGTGTGGGAAATATTGAACAAGCTGTATTTGCCTATACTAAAGCGACACAATTTAGCGAGGATAAACGGTCAATAGCTATAGCATATTACCGATTAGGACTTATTAATCTAAAAGGCAAAGAATACGAACAGGCTATCATGGAAAAGGTATTATCCCAAAAATTTTACCCATTATACATCAAAGATTTTACTTTTGATAATTTTGCCCAAGCCTTTATTGAAATAGGCGATATGCATTATAACGCGGGAGAACTCCAAAGGGCTTATCAAAACTATGAACTGGCTCTTCAGTTAGCAGATTCAAATTATATCCTCTCAGAGGCACATTATAAATTAGGCTTATCTTATTACCGTAGCCAAGATTACGAAAATGCTGTAAGAGAAGGAGAAATTGCCTTAAGTCTAAACCCCGAATATTTTTCTGATCAACAAAGATTAATTGACCTTTTAATTGCTAACTCCTGGTCTAGTCTTACTAAAAAGGAATAAGATAGTATCTCGCATTTGGTTACTTGGTTAACTAGTTTAATACTAAATCCTATACTAACCAGGTAACGAGATAACCAACTAATTAGCTAACTAATAATAACGACTATTAAAATAAATTGAGGTGAAAAAAATGAAAGCAAATAAACTAATTGAAGGATTAACTTTTTTACTTATAGGAATAATCCTCTTGGCAAATACTTTGGAAATATTAGATTGGTCTGTATGGTCAAATTTATTCAAACTCTGGCCCCTACTCGTAATAAGTTTAGGTTTATCTTTAATCTATAGAGGAAAGAGTCTTTCCTTTATAGGACCACTAATTTTATCTCTAGGAATTATTGCAGGAGTGGGAGCAAGTTATATGGGAATTAGTTTTGAAGGAGAAATAGTAAGGGAAATAAAAACTCTAAGCCGCGAAATAGTGATAGAAGTTGAAAAAGTTCCTGAAACTGAAGTGGCTTTAGAAACTGAAATAACCCCAGAAATCGAAACAGCTCCGGATACCGAAACAACCCTTGAAACTGAAGAAGTTTTAGAAACAAAGGAGTATCCTGAAATCGAAAGAGCTTCAATTGAATTAAATCTTGATGTAGGGAAACTTACCCTGGGCGAATCTACCCCACTACTTTACGAATGCATTTCTCAATATCGATATAAAGAATTTGAACCTTTTGAGAAATTCTCCCATACCGAAAAAGAGGCCGACATACTTATCTACCATTCGCCGATAACCAAAAAAAGGATTTCTAATAATATTAAAAATAACTGGCAGTTAAAATTAAATAATAAAATAATATATAATTTATCTATTAAAACAGGCGCTATTGATACAGATTGTAACTTATCAGGTTTTAAAATAGAAACACTATATATTAAAAGTGGAGCAAGCAATATTAACTTAATTATACCTCAATACGATTCTAAAATGATTATAGATTCCGGAGTATCTAATATTGAAATTGCCATACCTAAAAATGTGGGAGCAACAGTGAATATTGATTCGGGAATTGCTGTAAAAGACCTTGACATTGATGACTTCATTAAAAAAGATGGTAGGTATATTTCTAATAATTATGATTACTCAGAATTTAAAACAGAGATAGAGATTGATTGTGGAGTTTCTAATATAGAGGTTAATTATATTAATATTCCTTGAGAAGATAAAAAATGTATTTTTAGACTAAATTTTTCAAAAGATTATTGTGCCATAATTTTAAAATAAATTTGCTTATCTTCCATATTGAAAGAACCTTTGGTTTTATGTGGAAATCTATTTGAAAATTGGAATTAGATTCATTTGTCTTTATTTTTTCTCTCTTCTTAGATAGACTACCTGTCTGGGGAAGGGTATCTCTATTCCTTTTTTATCATAAGTTTTGCGTTTTGTGGTTTTCACTATATAACTAACTAACCAGGTAACCAAATAACTAACTAACTAATATCAAATTTACATTTTCTTAAAAACTACTTTCTCATTTGTTTCATCCAAATCAGCTTCTAATTTATCCCCCTCTTTAAAAACTCCTTCCAGAATCTGCGAAGCTAAGGGGTCTTGAATGTATCTTTGAATGGTTCTCTTTAAAGGTCGAGCACCATAATGGGGGTCATACCCTTTTTCAGCTAAAAATTCCTTTGCTTTTGTAGTCACTTTCAAACCAATCTTCTTACCCTGCAATCTCTCCTTTAGAATATTCAACTGAATATCCACAATTTTAATAATCTGTTCTTTATCTAAATTGTTAAAGATAATTATCTCATCAATTCTATTTAAAAATTCTGGCTTAAAGTGTTCACGAAGAGAATCGTTTACTTTCTGCATGACAGATTCTCTATTTTCCTCATTCATTTCGTAAATCCACCGACTTCCAATATTCGAAGTCATAATCAAAATAGAATTTTTAAAATTAACTACCCTGCCCTGCCCGTCAGTTAGGCGGCCATCATCTAAAATCTGTAACAAAACATTAAAAACATCGGGATGGGCCTTCTCAATTTCATCAAAGAGAATAACTGAATAAGGTTTGCGTCTGACAATTTCAGTGAGTTGACCACCTTCTTCATATCCTACATAGCCTGGTGGGGCCCCGATTAACCGGGCCACACTGTGTCTCTCCATATATTCAGACATATCAATACGCACCAAGGTGTTTTCATCATTAAATAAAAAAGCGGCCAAACTTCGAGCAAGCTCGGTTTTCCCTACTCCTGTGGGTCCCATAAAAATAAATGACCCTACCGGTCTATTGGGGTCAGCTATCCCCACTCGAGATCTTCTGATAGCATTAGAAATTAATCTAATCGCCTCATCTTGTCCAACTACCCTTTGTGTAAGCTCTTCTTCCATCCTGACTAATTTATTCGCTTCGCCTTCCATAAGTCGGCCAACAGGGATACCAGTCCATTTAGAGACAACTTCTGCAATATCCTCTTCATCCACTTCTTCTTTAAGCATCTTGGTTTCTTTTTGCAAAGAAGCCAACTTTTTATTCTCTTCCTCCAATTTTTTTTGAAGCTGAGGTAATACTCCATATCTTAACTCGGCAACTCGATTAAGGTTCCCTTCTCTTTCTGTTTTTTCGGCTTCTAATTTAGATTTTTCAATATTACTTTTTATCTCATGAATTTTTTGAATATATTCTTTTTCATTATTCCAATGCAATTTCATGCTATCCCTTTTTTCTTTAAGGGAACTTAGTTCCCGCTCTATCTTTTTTAAACGTTCTTGAGAGCTGACATCTTTCTCTTTTTTTAAAGCTTGTTTTTCTATCTCTAATTGAATAATTTTTCTCTCCACTTCATCTATTTCAACAGGCATACTATCAATCTCTATTCTTAGGCTGGCAGCTGACTCATCAACTAAATCGATAGCTTTGTCAGGTAAAAATCTATCTGAAATGTAACGATCAGATAAGATAGCTGCTGCAATTAACGCCGAATCTTTAATTTTTACCCCATGATGCACTTCGTATCTTTCTTTTAAACCTCTTAAAATAGCAATAGTATCTTCTACTGAGGGTTCTTTAATGAGAATAGGCTGAAAACGCCGCTCTAAAGCTGCATCTTTTTCGATATATTTTTTGTATTCTCTTAAAGTAGTCGCCCCGATACAGTGTAATTCTCCCCGGGCTAAAGCTGGCTTTAACATATTGGAAGCATCTATGGCACCTTCGGCTGCTCCCGCTCCTACTAAAGTATGAATTTCATCTATAAAAACAATTATTTCCCCTTCAGATTCCTGAACCTCCTTTAAAACTGCTTTTAGACGATCTTCAAATTCCCCTCTATATTTTGCACCTGCTACCATAGAACTTATATCCAAGACTATTATTCTCTTATCCTTTAATCCTTCCGGAACATCTCCCCGTACAATTCTTTGAGATAGACCTTCAGCAATGGCAGTTTTCCCTACTCCAGGTTCACCTATTAGCATAGGGTTATTCTTGGTACGACGGGAGAGAATTTGCATAACTTTTCTTATCTCTTCGTCCCGCCCAATTACCGGATCGAGTTTTCCTCTGCTGGCTAACTCTGTTAAATCACGAGAATAACGTTCTAAGGCCTGATATTTCTCTTCCGGGTTTTGATCAGTCACTCTTTGGCTCCCTCGAATATTTACCAAGGCCTGATAAATTTTATCTTTGTTAATACCTTCTTCTTTTAATAAATCAATAACCCTGGTTCCTTCTGCTTCAACCAAAGCAATAAATAAATGTTCCGTGCTTACATATTCATCTTTTACTTTTTGAGCTTCCTGTTGAGCCGTATTTAATATTTCGTTAAGTTCATTTCCGATATATTGTTGCCCTCCACCGCCTCCATAGACTTGAGGAATTTTTTCTAATAATCTTTCTAATTTTACTTTAAGTTCTTCAGAATTAACTTCTAACTTCTGCAATATTGAAGGAATAACTCCGTCTTTCTGATTAATTAAAGCGAATAAAAGATGTTCGCTTTTTATCTCTTGATGGTTATAGCTAGTAGCAATTTGTTGTGCTTCACCAATTGCTTCCTGAGCTTTGATAGTAAATTTATCAAATTTCATCATCTCTATCACTCCTTTACAATCATGTCAGGGGACGGTTGTTCTTTGACACATTTTCTAAACCTTTAATCAAAATATCATTCTCCTCTCTATTCCCCACAGTTATACGTAAAAAATATCTGGAGGTTGAGAAAATCGGATCAGAAACTGTTTGGACTAAAATTCCTTGTTTTACTAAATTATCATAAACTAAATCTGAATTTTCTTTAGAGCCCACCTCAACCAGAACAAAGTTAGTCCGTGAAGGATGAGCTTTGAAGGGTGGAAGTTTATTTATTCTGTCTGTTAATCTTTCGCGTTCTTTAATAATCTTCTTTATGTTATCTTTTAAAATTTCTTTATTTTCAAAAACTACCTGAGCAGCAAGTTGGGAAAAAGTATTGACATTAAAGGGGCTTTTTACTTTTCTCACTTCATTGATGATTTCAGGATTAGAAAGTAAATATCCCACCCGTAAACTGGCTATACTGTAAGCTTTGGAAAATGTTCTAAGAATAACTAAATTATCGTATTGAGAAATAAGGGATACAAAAGTCTTTTCCCCAAACTCATAGTAAGCTTCGTCCACTACCACCAGACAACCTGATTCTTCTATTATTTTTATCATCTTATCCTCAGTAAAATAATTTCCGGTAGGAGCATTGGGATAAGCTATAAAAACTATAGAAGAATCTTCTTTTTTTGCCTCCTCTAAAACCTTATCTTCATTTAAACTAAAATTGCGCTGATTTAAAGGAATTTGTACAAAATTAGATCCGTTAATCATTGAATAAATTTTATACATGGCAAAAGAGGGTGCGGTGGTAATAATTCTTCTCCCCTTTTCGGAAAAAGCCTTGATTAAATAATCAATAAGTTCATCAGAGCCATTTCCTATAACTATATTATCCCTATTTAAACCCCAGAAAGAAGAAACCATCTCACTTAACTTCACAGAATTTGCGTTAGGGTAACGAGAATATTCTAAATTTTTAGCTTTCCTTAATAATTCTTCAATAATTTCTTCTGGTAAACCATAGGGATTTTCATTAGCATTTAGTTTTATCTTATAGGGTACTTCATGAGGATCATAAGGTTTTAACTCTCTTAAACTATCACGATAAAATTTTCTCTCTTTTTTCATATCTTATCTTATTATTACCCCCTTCTTGCTGTGTCGAAGTAGTGTATCCCCTGACACAATTTAAAAATCTATTTCAATCTCTCTATTATCCAGATTCATTAAGCTTATACTTAACTCTGCCTTGCAATGCTCGATTAGTAATTTTGCCAATTCATCTCTTGCTTCCTCTATCATTGATTGAGGGACTACCCCGATTCCATCAATATTAATAATCATTTTTTTGGTATTTTCAGTAATTTTACTAAAATCACCATTTCGCCAATTCCATCTCCTACACATTACCTTCAAAGTTTTATCATCAAAATAAATTACCTCTCCTGCTTGAGGATTCTCTTTCTCTTCACTGCCCAAAGCAACAAACCATTCATCACCCTTGGCAAAACCAAGGTGTAAATTTCCCTCAATTTTACTGACATCATCTCCGCCACAAGGGATAAGATATTTTATAGAAATATAATTAAATAAGGCTACTACTGAGTTGATAAAAGGAAATCCTCCGCCCTTTTTAATTCTTTTTAAAAGTGCTTTTATTGAGGGTGGAAACTTGTGCGGATCAGAATCAAATTTTAAGTGCGCTTCATCCCAGGCTTTTACAAAAGGATGTTCAATTAAATCTTCCTTCATCCTCTTTTCAATCTCTGCATTTAAAGGTTTCTTTATTCTTTTATTGCCAAATGCATTTTCTATATCTTTAACAATTATAATCCCCCTTTTGAAATCAGGAAATCGAGTAAAAATTTCTGAATCTATCATTACCTTTCTCATAATCTATTTATTTTCGCCTTTCTCTTAAAATTGATATACTTTTACTTAATTTATTTTTATTAAAATATTCTTCCACCCTTAATTAATTTGATGTTTTTTGTTTTATTTCTTTTCTAAGCTCCTGATTTTATCCCGTAATTTAGCGGCTTCCTCGTAATTTTCTACCTCTATTGCTTTCTCCATCTTTTGTTGTAATTCGGCAAGTTTTATTTCTTTTTCATTCTCCAAGGTAATTTTCTCTGTGGAAGCCTTATTTAATACTTCTTCAGTTACGTAAATAGGAGCACCTGCCCTCAGAGCTAAGGCAATAGCGTCACTCGGTCTGGCATCAATTTCTTTTTCCGTTTGATTTATTTTTAATCTAACTGAAGCAAAATAAGTATTATCCTTAATATCGCAAATTACTACTCTTGTTACAACTACGCCAAGGGAATCTAAAATATTTTTCACTAAATCATGGGCTAAAGGTCTTACTGGTTTTACTTTTTCCAAAGCTAAAGAAATCATTTTCGCTTCATAATGCCCTACCCAGATAGGAAGCCACCTTTTTTCAGTTTCATCTTTTAAAATTACCACAAAACCTTTTGTCACCGGGTCAATTGCTACACCGGAAATTTTTACCCTGATCATTTTTATCCCTCTTTTTTTTGCATTTTAACCTATTTTATTTTTAATTTTAGATTTTTCTTTTTCTCTATATATTATATTCTACAAAAAATATAAAATTCCTGCATAAATTTTAATTTTTTTCAAATTTTTACCTTTTTACTATTTTAAACTGTTAATTATTTAGTACAAGAAGACACGGCACGCCGTGCCTCTACACTGGACCGATATTAATTCTTTAACCAAACAACCAGATAACCAACTAACGAGCTAACTAAATACCGAGATACGAAAATCAATTGATTACCCTTTAAAGAAGTGTTATAATTTTCTAAAATATATAGATATTTTATTATTGCATTATATAAATTAAATAAATTTTGTAAAAATAAAATACTTTTAGCTTCAGGAGGAATGTAATAAATTTGCTCAACTTATGGCTCTTATTTTTAATTTGCGCACTAATAATCATTTTTACCGGAACTAAACTGACCCGCTATGGAGATATAATTGCTGAAAAGACCGGATTAGGAAGGGTCTGGATTGGAGCTGCATTAATCCCACTAGTTACCTCTCTTCCTGAAATCACTTCAAGTTCCGGTGCCGCCTGGATCAATGCTCCCAATTTAGCTATTGGAAACATCTTCGGCAGTATTATGTTTAATCTAACAATTATTGCCATAGCAGACTTTGCTCATGGACCTGGTCCGCTTCTTAGAGAAGTATCTCCCGGCCAAATCCTAACTGCCATTTTAGGAATATTTCTATGTGCAATTGCTGCCTTGAGTATGTTATTAAAACCATCGTTTCTCTTTATGGGAGTTGGCATAGACTCCCTAATTTTAATCATTCTGTATTTTTCAGGTATTGTAGTAATATTCAAATATAGTAAAAAAACTAAACCTGATGATGTCCTGGGAGTCCTTGAAAAAAATTATGCTGCCTATTCTTTGCCCTTGACCAACATCAAATTTTTAATAGCAGCTATAATAATAATCTTTACTGCCATGAAGTTAGCTCAAGTAACCAATAGTTTAGCTGAGCTTACCGGATGGGGACCAACTTTTATGGGCACTGTAATGTTAGCTATCGTTACTTCTTTACCAGAATTAGTTACCGCCCTTGCGGCTATTAGAATAAAGGCTTATGACCTTGCGGTAGGTATTGTCCTGGGAGCAAATATTCTTAATATGACCATACCTTTCTTCTCAGACATATTCTATGATGGTCCACCTATTTTAAGTGTAGTCTCACCCCAGCATATTATTAGTGCTTTAATGGCTATAATTCTCACCAGCATTGTTATTGCCAGTGTGGTATATAAACCTAAAAGAACGGTATTTAGTTTAGAGATAGCGGCCTGGTTAATTTTTTTAGTATATTTCCTGGGAATTTTCTTAATCTTTAAAGTAGGAATAAAAATTTGAAAAGCTTAGCGGAAATCAAGATGTGAAACGAGCTATACCATTTACCCTATTTTCTCTATTTTCGAAAACTTTTTCATTCCCTTATTAAATTTAATTTTCAGTTAACCGTAAATTTCTTAAACTAACCTGTACCCCTGCACTAAATATCGCTCAACCTCTCGATATTATTTGGTGTAAAAGTTAAAACACTTGCAATATATAGCAATTTCTTTTATAATTACTCAACATGTTCCTATTTTATATATCATAAATCTATTTCCTAGCTGACAATTTGGATTTAATTTATTAAAAAATGCTTGAAAACACTGTTTTTTCTTAAAAAATTAAAAATAATTTCTAAAAAAAGAAGGATTTTTAAAACGCTTGTCGTATAATATATAAGTAGTAGTCATGAAATGCTTAGAAATACTTGTATTTTGTTTATTTTTAGGATATTTTCGAAAATGAAAGGAGGTGTAAATAGTGAACAAAGGCGAATTAATCGATAATGTAGCAAATGAAATCGGTGTTACCAAACGGGAAGCTAAAAAAGCTGTCGAATGTGTATTCGAAACTATTACTGGTTGCTTAGCCAAGGGCGACGCAGTTAGATTAGTAGGATTCGGAACTTTTGGTACCAGAAAAAGAGCCGCTAGAATGGCAAGAAATCCACGTACTGGCGAAAAAATCCAAGTAAAAGCTTTAAATGTACCATTCTTTAAAGCAGGCAAGGAATTAAAAGAGAAAGCAAAATAAGAAAATATTTTGATTATATTAACAAGTTAAGTGTAAATAGGCCTATTCAGGTAATTTTTTAAAACCTGATAGGCCTATTCCTTTGATATACTAACTACTTCTTTTCTTCTACATGCACACCCTGAATGTTCACATTTATCCCGGTAACCTTAAGCCCGGTTTTGGTTTCTAATTCCTCTTTTACCTTCTTCTGGATCTCTTTAGCTACATCAATTATTATGGAACCATACTCTAAAATAACCGAAATAGAGGTAGAAACTTCTTTATTTTCTCTAAGGTCAACATTAATCCCTTTTTCTAATTCTTTGGTCCCCAATAAAGTTCCTATCCCCCCTTTGGCACGAGTAGCTAATCCGGCTACTCCGGGTATGCCGATTACTGTTCTGCTAATTATGGTTGCTATTACCTCGGGTACGATATTAACTTCTCCCAAAATTTCTTTGGCCTTAATTATTTCTTCTTTTTTTTCTTCTTTCTTTATTTCCCCAGCTATTTTT
>JAHIPR010000151.1 GCA_018903015.1 bacterium | reverse complement strand
TGCACTACTGCTTTGAATAATGGAAGTTATTAATGCCCCGGTTGCAACACCCATTACTGGTTTATTGGTTAAGAATTCTATAATTTTCTGTATTCTATCGCCGGTAACTTTTTGCAAGCCATCACTAAGCAGTTGCATTCCATATAAAAATAATCCCAGACCTCCTATAATGCCAAAGATTAGTTCAGTGGTCATTGAATACCTCCGCTTAGGTAAATTAGCCGTTAGAAGTCCTTATGCCGCTATGTCCGAAGCCACCTTCTCCTCTTTTGGTTTTATCTAAGGTCTCTACAAGTTTAAAATTAGGGGAAAATATTTTTTGGATTACTAATTGAGCTATTCTATCTCCTCTTTGTATATTAAAATCTTCCTCACCTAAATTAATTAATATTACCTTTACTATACCCCTATAATCTGAATCAATAGTACCGGGAGTATTTAAAACAGTAATTCCAAACTTAAGGGCTAAGCCGCTTCGAGGTCTTATTTGCCCTTCATAACCTTTAGGGATCATAATTTTAATTCCGGTGGAAATCAATTTTATCTTACCCGGTTTTAATACAGTATCTGAAGCTTCTGCGGATAACAAATCAACTCCAGAGGAGAATTCACTTATGGAAACAGGTAAAGGTAAATCCTCGCATCCTCTAACTTTTTCTATTTTTATTTCTATTTTATTATTCTCCACAACCAAATCCATTTTAATATCTATTTATTCTTTATATTACGACTATAAATATTAATCGTAATTTTCATTTTTTTTATCAATATCATCTTCTACCAAAATATTTTCATCGTTATCTAGTTTTCTTAGGTCAACTCTGCCTTGATTATCAATTCCAATACATTTAACTAATATATTATCATTAACTCTGACTACATCTTCAACTCTTCCTATACGTTTTCGCGATAATTTAGAAATGTGAACCAATCCTTCTTTGCCAGGAAATATTTCTACAAAAGCTCCAAAATTAGTTGTCCTGGTTACCTTCCCTTCATATGTTTCCCCGACTTTAGCCTCTCTCACCATATCTTCAATCATTTTTTTTGCTCGGTCCAGTGATTTTCCATCTGTTGAAGCAATGAATATTTCTCCATTATCTTTAATATCGATAGAAGCACCGGTTACTTCTATAATTTTCTTGATATTTTTTCCACTGGGACCGATTACCATGCCAATCTTAGCAGGGTCAACATTTATTACTGAAATTTTTGGTGCATAGTCAGATAAACTTTCTCGAGATTTTGATAGCACTTTATTCATTTTTTCAAGAATATATAATCTTGCTTCTTTTGATCTCTTTAAAATATCGCTCAATGTATTGTTTGGAATACCAGCAATTTTTAAATCCATCTGAATAGCAGTAATCCCCAGGCTGCTTCCGGCAGCTTTAAAATCCATATCTCCATAATGATCTTCTAAACCTAAAATATCTGTTAATATTTCGACGTTTTCATCTTCTTTTACTAATCCCATAGCAATGCCAGCTATAGGTCTTTTTAGAGGAACTCCGGCGTCAAATAAGGATAGACTCCCTCCGCAAACGGTAGCCATAGAAGAAGAGCCATTTGACTCTAAAATTTCAGCAACTATACGAATAGTGTAAGGAAATTCTTCTTCTGAAGGAATTAACGCTTTTAAAGCCATTTCTGCTAATGAACCATGGCCAATCTCTCTTCTTGATTGCCCTCTTCTGGGTCTTACTTCGCCAACACTAAAAGGAGGAAAATTGTAATGCAAATAAAACCTTTCCGAAGATTCTTCTTCCAGGGTATCAATAAATTGCCTGTCTTTTACTGTTCCTAAAGTGGTAACAACTAAGGCTTGTGTTTGCCCTCTGGTAAATAAAGCACTCCCATGAACTCGGGGCAGCACTCCAGTTTCACAACTAATTGGGCGTATCTCATCTAATTTTCTCCCGTCTACTCTTATTTTCTCTTTAATTATTAAATTGCGAACAGCTTCTTTGCAAGTTTCATCATAGGCATTTTTCAAAAGAGGTAAATTATCTCCCTCAGTAGATAATTTTTCAATAATACGATGAAAAATATCTTCTAATGAATCTTCTCTTTCCTTTTTTTCATTTATACAGATAGCTTTTTTTATTTCTTTCTCGTAGAGATTTTTAATTTCTTTACGATAATTATCTGCTAACTCTGCTGTTTCTGAATACTCCTTTTCTTCTTTTATCTTAGATTTTCCCAAAATATCTGCCAATCTTTCCTGGCCTTCTATGATTATTTTAATTGCTTCTTGAGCAATGCCAATTGCTTTTAATATAATTTCTTCGGATACTTCTTTTGCTTCACCTTCCATCATTATAATTGAATCTTTTGTGCCAGCTATAATTAAGTTCAATTCGGTATTTTCTAATTCCTGAGGACCGGGATTAACTATAAATTCGTTTTCTATTAATCCAATCCTTACAGCTCCTATAGGAGCTTGAAAAGGAATATCCGATATCCACAAAGCCGCAGAAGCTCCGATTATAGCTAGTATATCCGGTAAATTTTTTTGATCATATGACAAAACGGTAGCAATAACCTGAACATCGTTTCTGTATTCTGTGGGGAATAAAGGCCGCAATGGACGATCAATAAGTCGTGAAGTTAATATTGCATTCTTGCTTGGCCTGCCCTCTCTTTTGAAAAAACCACCTGGTATTTTACCGGCAGCATAAAATTTTTCCTCATAATCCACCATTAAAGGGAAAAAGTCTATCCCTTCACGTGATTCTTTGGAAAAGGTTGCTGTTACCAGTACAACGGTTCCCTCACAACTAACTACTATCGAACCAGCCGCCTGCTTAGCAATTTTGCCGGTTTCTATATTTATTATTTTACCGTTTAAATTAATTTTAATTTCTCTATATTCTGACATTAAATATTTATTTTCCTCCCTATTATTTGAAAAATTATTTTATTTTATGTAAATATTTTATCTTTATTGTACGGGAATTTGCTTTTCCTGTAAGCCCTAATTCGTATCTCGTACAAACTAACGTATAGCGTTTAGCGTAGAGCATATACATTTTGTTTATGATACTATACGCTAAACGCTGTACGCTCCACGCTATTTTTATTGGCTAACGACTAATTTATTATTTTCGTAAATTTAGTGACTCAATAACTTTTCGATATTTATTAATATCTTTATCTTTGAGATAATCTAATAATCTTCTTCTTTGACCCACCATTTTTAATAGACCTTGCTTTGAATGAAAATCTTTCTTATTTTTCGTTAAATGTCCGGTAAGATCGTTTATTCTTTCAGTTAATAAGGCAATTTGAACTTCTGGTGATCCAGTATCAGTAGTATGATGCTGATATTTTATTATTATTTCTCCTTTATCATCTTTAGTAATAACCATATTGTTATCTCCTTTAATTTTTTACTTATAATTTAATTGCAACATTGTATCTTAAATATTTTATCATAAACGGTTAAGACCTTCAACCTAAATTAGTATCAAGTATCGATACTTGATACTGTTATGCTAATCTATTTTATTATTTCTTTTAACAATTATTTTACTGGCTATTAAAATGTCATCTTCTATCTGTTTCTTTAATAAACCTGGATGGTTAAAGTATTTTTCTTCTCTTATTTTTTGTAATATATTAACGACTACTTTTTTATTATATATTTTTTTATTGAAGTTTATAATGTGAACTTCTATAGTGCGTTCTGTTTCTCTAAAAGTTGGTTTAACTCCTATATTCATTAAACCATAATATTTTTTATTATCAATTTTAATTTCCACTAAATATACTCCGTTAACCGGAAGAATTTTATCTGACGGTGTCTCGATATTGGCTGTAGCGAAATTTAATAATTTTCTTCCTCTGCCCTTTCCAGAAATTACTCTTCCTGAAATCGTGATATCATGCCCCAATAGTTTTTTTGCTTTTTCGATATCTCCTGAATTAATATAATCTTTTATTATAGTACTGCTAATTATGGTATTGCTTACAGCTATTGGTTTTAATATATTAGTTTTAAATTTATACGACTTGCCGTATTTTCTTAAAATATCCGTATTCCCTTTTCCCTGAAAGCCAAATTTATAATTAAAACCTACAAAAAGTTCTTTTACTCCCAAACTATTGACTAAAATTTCACTAATAAAATCCTCAGGTGACATTTTACCCATCATTTTATTAAATCTAATAGCAAGAAAAACATCAATATCTAAGTCTCTAATTAGGTTTACTCGTTCCTCCAAAGTAGTTAATAAAAAAACGTTACTTTCTGGATGAATTATTTTATCAGGATGAGGGTCGAAAGTAGCAACAATACTTATTCCATCATTCTTTTTAGCTTTATCCGAAGTTAGTTTAATTAATTTTTGATGTCCTAAGTGTACGCCATCAAAGACACCCAAAGCAATATATCGTTTCTTTTTAGGTAACATTATATTTTTTGAATACTTTATAATATCCATAATTTGTTATTTAGAATCGAATTAGCAAATTTAATTATTTCTAAAAACTTTAACTGGTTTAAAAAAAATATTTTTTCCGTTTTTTTTAATTGAAGTGCCTATGGATAACAAATTGCCTTTTACGTCAAATATTTTAAAAAAATTGTTTTTTCTTGTTTTTAGTCCTTTCGGAATCTCAACAATTTGCTCACTTGATATAATCCCGCCATTTAAAACAGTTTTGGTTGCTTCACTTTTTACAGTTATTTTATCTAATTCTTCAAGAGCGGAATCAATGCTAATAAGATATCTCTTCCCCAAAGCTTTTTCTTTCTTTAATTCTTCTAAATTTAATGAATCTTCAATGCTAAAATTACCAACTTTTTTTCTTACTAAATTTAATAAATGTGCACCACAACCCAATTCATCACCTATATCGTTACATAATGTTCTAATATATGTACCTTTTGAACAGATAACTTCAAATTTAACCATGGCCGTCTTTTGGTTAAAATTCATTAAATTTAACTTATATATTTTGATTTCCTTAGGACTTCTTTTTACTTCTATGCCTTTCCTGGCAAGATGATATAATCTTTCTCCCTTGTAATGAACAGCTGAAAACATCGGGGGCATCTGACTAATTATGCCTTCATATTTTTGAAATATATCTATAATCCTTTTTTCATCAATATCAGTTTTAACTTCTCTTCTTTGAACAATTTTCCCTTCTGAATCTTGGGAATCAGTGCTTATACCCAAAATCATTTCACCCTGATAGTGTTTTTCCATACCTACTAAAAATTCGGCAATTTTTGTAGCTTGACCGATACATACTAATAAAACACCGGAAGCAGAAGGATCTAATGTTCCCGTATGTCCTGCTTTAGGAATACCCAAAATATTCCTAACCTCTTTTACAGCTTGATATGAGGTAATTCCTTTTGGTTTAAATATGTTTAAAATACCGTTCATCAATATTAATAATTATCTTTTCTGTTATTAAAATATTTTTACTTATTTTCATATCCAAGATGTTTAATGTCGCTAAATAACTCGGAAAGAATTTTTCCTTTCATTTCGTCCAACTTCCCAGAACATAAACAACCAGCAGCATTTGGATGGCCGCCGCCTTTAAATTTACCAGCAAACTTATTTACGTCAAAACTTCCTTTGGAGCGAAAACTAACCTTTACTTTATTATCTTTAGTTTCTCTAAATAAGATTGATATTTCAACGTTATTTATGGTTGTAGCGACATCAATTATTCCTTCTATCTCCTCATCCTTTGCTTTGGCATCATTTAACATCTTTTGAGTAATGGTTAGCCATGAAACATAATTAGATTCATCCATCTCTAAGGTCGAAAGGGCTTCTCCTAATAATTTTAATCCGGAATAGGTGTTTCTATTATAAATATTATTGGCAATTAAATATGGCTTTATTCCTTTAGAAGTTAAATCGGAAGCTACTTTAAATGTCTTTGAGCTTACATTTGAATATCTAAACGAACCGGTATCAGTTATGATAGCGGCAAATAAACAAATAGAAATCTTTTCATCTAGTAACTCTATATTTATAGACTTGATCAATTCATAGATAATCTCTCCGACAGAAGAAGCAGAACTATCTACATAATTTGAACCCCCAAAGTTTTCGTTGCTCGTATGATGGTCGATGTTTATTATGGTTTTTATATCTTTAAATATTTCGTATACCTTTCCAATTCTTTCGATATTACTACAATCAAGCACTATACCCACATCTATACTTTTTGTGTCGATACAATTATCTTCTAAGCAATGTACTTTATTACTGCCGGGTAAAAAATCATATATTTTTGGCAATCTATCCTGATTTAATATAATGGGTTTCTTCTTTAGTTTTTTTAAAATGAAATAAAGGGCAAGTTCAGAACCAATTCCATCTCCATCCAAATTTA
>JAHIPR010000150.1 GCA_018903015.1 bacterium | reverse complement strand
ACCAATAAATTCACCTTCATCAATCTCTAAATTGATATTCTTTAATACTTCTGTTTCAAAGGGCATTCCCAAACTATAGGTAAAGCATATATTTTCTAAATGTATAAACATAAACTTTCCACCATATCCTCAACTTTCAATATATGGGGAGATATATCTATTCCTCTTTTGTTTAATCTTAGAGCGAGTTCGGTTATTTGAGGAACATCCAATCTTAATTGTTTTAAAACCTCTATTTGAGTAAATACCTCCTCAGGTTTTCCTATGAGAGCAATTTTTCCTTTATCTAATGCGATTACCCGGTTAGACTCAACTACCTCCTCCATTAAGTGAGTAATATAAATGATAGTAATGTTCTCTTCTAAATTTAACTTCTTAACAATACCTATTACCTCTTTTCGGCCCCGGGGATCGAGCATTGCCGTAGGTTCATCTAAAACCAAATAGGAAGAGTGCAAAGCAATTGCCCCAGCAATTGCTACTCTTTGTTTTTGTCCACCTGAAAGCAAATGCGGTTCGCTTTTTTTGTACTCTCTCATTTCTACAACTTCTAAAGCCCAATCAACCCGTTCTCTCATAAGTTCTGTCTTTATTCCAATATTTTCCAGGCCAAAAGCTACATCATCTTCCACCGTAGTTGCAATAATCTGATTGTCTGGATTTTGAAATACCATACCAACTTTTCGTCTTATTTCCCATGTTTTGCTCTTATCCTTGGTATTCATTTCATCTACCCAAATATCTCCGGTAGTAGGAAGCAACAAGCAATTCATGTGTTTAGCTAAAGTAGATTTTCCAGATCCATTAGAACCTATAATAGAAATAAAATCACCTTTTTTTATTTCTAAATTAATAGAATCCAAAGCTTTTATTTGATCTTTCATATGATAATTGTATATGTGACTTAAATTTTTTATTTTAATCAAAATGTTCACCACTTATAAGATAGTATATAGTATATCGTACTTTAGCGTGGAGCGTACAGCGTATAGCGTGTAGGGGCTCAATGAATTGAGCCCATTAGAGAAGAAAAATTACCAAAACAACCCGGGTCGGATAAATCCAACCCCTACATGACGCGATGTATGATATACACTTATAATCGCAAATAGTAATACAGTATATATATAAAAATAATTTTGGATTTAGGATTATGGCTTTTCGTTTTTCGCTATATACTATCAGGGGCTATGCAATAGGCCCCTACTTTTTTCTCTCTTCTTTCTTAACTCTACGCTATACGCTCCACGCTGTACGCTATCCTCAATACCAAATCAATAAAAACCAAAAGGTTAAAAAGTTTAACTATTAAATAATCAGTTCTAATATAAAACTTTTTAACCTTTTTTCATTTGTTCTTCAATTATTCTACAAATTCAATTACAGCTAAAGATACCGCATCGCCTTTGCGAAATCCAGTTTTCACAATACGTGTGTAGCCACCATTTCTCTCTAAATACTTTGGGCTAATTTCTTCGAATAATACTTTAGAGGCTTTTTTATTTCTTATTACTTTTTGTACCTCTCTCTGAGCTTGCAAATTGTTATTTTTAGCTATGGTTACTAACTTTTCCACATGTTTTCGGACTTCTTTTGCTTTAGTGTATGTGGTCTCAATCTTTTTATGAGTTATGAGTGAAATAGATAAATTAGCTAACAAAGAGCTTCTATGACTACTACTGCGACCTAATTTTCCTTTTAATTTCTTGTGCCTCATCCTAAAAATCCTCCTGGTGCATTTTTTCACCTAAGACAAATCCATACTTAGTTATTTTCTCTTTTATTTCATCTAAAGATTTCTTTCCTAAATTCTTTATCTTTATAACCTCCATCGGAGAGTAGTTAACTAAATCTCTCAATGTATTTATATTGGATTTTTTTAGGCAATTATACGAGCGAACTGAAAAATCTAGTTCTTCAATGCTTTTATTTAAGATTTTTTCTTTTTCGCTATTTTCTTTTTCTTCTCTTGAAATAAGTTCGCCCTCTAATTCGACATCTTCGGGAGAAAACTTAGTAAATATCTTTAAATATTTAATCAATATATTTGCTGATTTACTCAAAGCTTCATCGGGTAAAATGCTTTTATTAGTAAATATTTCCAAAGTTAATTTTTCGTAATTAGAAAATTGACTCAGGCTGGCAGTTTCCACATCATAGCGAACCTTAGTAATAGGTGAAAAAAAAGAATCAATAAAGATGGTATCTACTGATTGATCCGATTTTTTATTTTTTTCAGCGAGTAAGTAACCCATTCCTTTTTCAACTACTATCTCCATATACAGTTTGGCATTGCCATTTAAAGTAGCTATTTTTAAATCAGGATTAAGTATTTCTACATTAATATTGGGGGTTATATCTGCTGCAGTCACTGTTTTTTTGCCTTTTGCCTTTAATTTTAAAATCTGTGGTTCATCGGCAAATATTTTAACTACTAATTCTTTAATATTTAAAATTATTTCAATTACATCTTCTTTGACTCCTGGAATAGTATTAAACTCGTGGGTAATTCCTTCAATTCTAATAGCAGTTGCAGCTGCTCCCCACATAGAAGATAATAATGTTCTTCTAAGAGAATTGCCTAAAGTAACACCATAACCCTTTTCTAATGGTTCTATGATAAACTTACCATAATTATCTGATAAATCTTCCACTTTAATTTTTATATTATTAATATCCATTACCTTCAATGCTCTCCTTCTTTAGGTATAGGAAACCCAAATATATTATCGAGAATAATATTCAACTACTAATTTTTCCTCTACCGGTAAATTTAATTCTTCTTTAGAAGGAAATTTTATTATCTTTCCTTTTAAGTTCTCAAAATCAAACTCTAACCAGGAGGGAATACTGACCTCTATCTTCCCTTCTTTAATTTCTTTAATATTTTCGATATTCCCGCTCTTTTTTTTGATCTCAATCACATCATTGATATCAAGCTGATAAGAGGGTATATTCACTTTTTTCCCATTAACTAGTATATGTGAATGCAGGACCAATTGTCGAGCGTGGGCTCTTGATTTAGTAATACCAAATCGATAAACTATATTATCCAATCTCCTCTCTAGTAATTCCAAGAAATTTTCTCCAGTAACGCCTTTTTTCTTTTCAGCTTTTTTAAAAAGATTTTTGAATTGCTTTTCCAATAAGCCATAATACTTTCTAAGTTTCTGTTTTTCTCTTAATCTTACGCCATAGGTAGATAATTTTCTTATCCTTGTCTTTTTTACATTTTTACCGGGTAACGAAGCACCTTTTTCTATTGGACATTTATCAGAATAACACCTATCTCCTTTTAAAAATAACTTCACTGTTTCTCTGCGGCACAATTTACATACCGCCCCTGTATATCTTGCCATATATAACAATAACCTCCCCACTTTCTTAAAACTTTATAATAGAAAATTTTAATTTAAATTAGTTAACTGGTTTAATAGTTAACTAATTAGCTAGTTTAATACTAATAATTCATTTACTAATTAACCACTAACTAGCTAACTAATTTATCTT
>JAHIPR010000149.1 GCA_018903015.1 bacterium | reverse complement strand
TGAAATAGTAGGAAAAATGTATGAAACAATTGATATACCAGATATTGAAGAAATTAAAGTTGAGAATCGTAAAATGGCTGCCTGTCCTCCGGAAGAATTTAAATCCTATAATTTTGGTGAAGATTTAATACCTCCCTTTGCTCCTTTTGGTGGAATACGTATAAGTAAGGCAAATGGTTCAGGACATGGTTTGGATGGATATCCAGACACTAATCCAGAAAATTATGATAGATTGGTTCGGCGCCTAACTAATAAAATTGAAAATTATAAAAAGGAAATATGTTTGTATAAAGCATTTAATTGTGAAGACGCGGAAATTCTAATCATTGCTTATGGTTGTAGCGCCCGCCCAGGTCTGGCCGCTGTTGAGCAAGCAAGAAAAGATGGTTTAAAAGTCGGCTTATTACAACTTCAAACTTTATGGCCATTTCCTGATCATTTACTCAAAAAATATAGTGAAAAAGCCAAGAAAATAATTGTACCAGAATTAAGTTTAGGACAATTGAAATCCGAAATTGAACGATCTGTTAAAGATATTCCAGTTGCGGGAGTAAATAAAGTGGGAGGTGTAAGTATAACACCTCAAGAAATTATTGAAGAAATAAAAAAGGGGTATAAATGATGAGATATAATGGAAAGAAATTCTTAAAAAAGGAACTCTTGCCCTTTTTTTGGTGTTCTGGTTGTGGGAATGGCATAGTTATGGGTTGTATTGTTAGAGCTATGGAAGAAAGTGGGTTTTCAAAAGAGAATACAGTAGTAGTTACCGGTATTGGCTGCTGGGGGAAGGCTGATGATTATTTAACTACTCATGCTTTTCATGGGACTCACGGGAGAGCATTAACTATTGCTACTGGAATAAAGTTAGCTAATCCTTCTTTGGAGGTAATTGCGTTAGTCGGAGATGGAGATGGAGCAACAATTGGTGGGAATCATCTTATCCACGCAGCTCGTAGAAACATCGACATTACTGTAATAATGTCTAATAATTTTACTTATGGAATGACTGGAGGTCAATATTCTGGGACCACGCCTTTTGGGGCAATTACTTCTACTTCCTGTTATGGGCACGCAGAAGATGAATTTGATATTTCTGAATTAGTTAAGACTGCGGGTGCAGCATATGTGGCTAAAGGAACAGTGGCAAATCCATTACAATTACAGAGATTTATTTCTAAAGCATTTAAAAAACAAAATGGTTTTCGCTTTATCGAAGCAATGAATGTCTGTCCCACTCATTATGGTAGAGCTAATAAATTAGGGAAAGCTCCTGAAATGATAAAAAGATTACAAAAAAATAGTATTAGCATAAAGTTAGCTAAAAATATGAAGCAAGAGGAATTAGAAGGGAAAATAATTGTAGGTGAATATGTAGATAAAAAAGTTGATGGCTATATTCGACGCTATAAAGAAATTCAAAAAAGGGCAGCTAAATAGTTTAGCTTATTCTCAAAGGAGTAAAAGATATGGAGAAAAAACAGTATGAAATTATTTTAAGCGGTGTAGGCGGTCAAGGTACAGTATCAAGTGGCGCTATTTTAGGGGAAGCAGCCAGTTCTTATGATAATAAATTTGCTGTTATGACTTGTACATACGGGACAGAAGCCAGGGGTACTTTTGCGAAATCAGATATATTAATTAGTGATAATTTTGTTGCTTATTACGAAGCTTTGTATCCAGACATTATTTTAGTTCTTTCCAATAAAGCTTACCCTAAGATTAAAAACAAGATAATCGGAAAGACTATGGTAGTAATTAATTCTAATGAAGTAATAGATTACGATCGAAATTTAGGGCAAGTCTACTCTTTCCCCCTTTCCGAGATAGCTTTTAAGATTGGTTCCCTGCAGACAGTTAATATAATTGCTTTAGGATTTATCGTAGGTAAAACTAAGATAGTTAGGAAAGAAGCTTTGATAAAAGCAATAAAAAATAGATATCCTGGTGAAAAAGAAGCTAAAGTTAATATGAAAGCAATCGAGGAAGGATTTAAATTAGTATAATTTCTTTCTACTGGTAAAAATAGATTTTGAAATGAAAAACTATACTGTTAATATTTAAATAAAGAATTTTTAAAGGAAGGTAGTAGTATGAAAGCAATAGTATTGGGTTGTGGTTTGGTAGGTGGGCTAATCGCTAAAGATTTAGACAAAGATAATAATTTTCAAGTAACTGTAGCGGATATTGATGAGGGAAAATTAAATAAATTAACAAAAGAGACAGGAATAAGAGGTATAAAAGCAGATTTATCTAATTCGAGTGACATCAAAAAGATAGTCACTGAGCAGGATATAGTAATCGGTGCTGTCCCTGGTTTTTTAGGATTTAATATGTTACGGTCAGTTATTGAAGCAGGTAAAAATGTGGTTGATATATCTTTTATGGCTGAAGATACCTTGAGCTTAGATGAACTTGCCAAGGAGAAAGGTGTTACCGCCGTGATAGATATGGGAGTTGCCCCCGGGATGAGTCACATGATTGTAGGTTATGTAAATAGCCTGTTAGATGAAACCGAAAGTGCTACTATTTTAGTAGGAGGGCTTCCGGTGATAAGGGAATGGCCTTACGAATATAAGATTGCCTGGTCTCCAAAAGATGTCATAGAAGAATATATAAGACCAGCAAGATTAATAGAATGCGGAAAAATTGTAGAAAAGCCTGCACTTTCCGATCTTGAATTGGTTGATTTACCCCAGATTGGTACTTTAGAAGCTTTTAATACCGATGGACTTCGCAGTCTGCTTTATACCATTAAAATTCCTTCTATGAAGGAAAAGACCTTGCGTTATCCCGGTTATGCTGAAAAGATGCGGACGTTAAGAGAGACCGGATTTTTTAGTGATACACCCATAGAAGTAGGAGGAGCAAAAGTCAACCCTATAGATGTTACCTCCAAACTGCTTTTTTCTAAATGGGAACTGAAAGAAGACGAAGGGGAGTTCACCGTGATGAGGATAATTGTTCAAGGAAAAAAGGAAGAAAAAAGATTATGTTATACCTATGATTTATTGGATTATTATGACAAGAATGAGAAAGCTACCTCTATGTCTCGTACTACCGGCTTTCCTTGTGCGATTATGGCCCGTATAATAGCCCAGGGAGAATATTCCCGTAAAGGGATTTCTCCGCCAGAATATATAGGAAGAGAACACGAAGTATATCAAAAAGTAATGAAAGAATTAGAAAAAAGAAATATATTTTACAAAGAAAGCATAGAAGGAATATAATCTAATTAACATGCAAATTGGTCAATTGGATAATTGGCAAATTAATAAGGAGGTGGTAAATTAATCATTTAAAAAGAAATACTATATTAAAAATCAATTTTAACTTGCATTTAAAAAATGTGAGGTAGAGGTGCGGATAATAATAAGTAAAGATGAAGAATTAAAATTCATCTTGAAAGGTATTTCCGCCGAAGCGAAAAGATGGCATAAAATCTTTTCTGCTGGGTTTATAGTGAATAACTATAAGACTGTCATCAAATCTTTCCCGGGATTTAGATGGAGAGCTGCCTGAAGGTAGAGTGCTTCATTTAAGTTTGAGGGAATAAAAGTCAGGCAATTAATGAAGACTCTATCATTAATTGCCTATTTTATTTGGTAGATTTTTATTAGTAAATATCATCTTAAAACTAACTAACCAGTTAGCCAACTAACTGACTAACCAAAGAAGGAGGAAAAGAATATGAAGGTTCTAGTTTTTGGAGGTTCGGGGAAAATGGGTTCTGCTGTTGCCTGGGATTTAGCCAAAAATAGCAAAGTTGGAGAAGTAGGAATTGTTGGAATTACGGGTAGAAGAGAGAATACACCGGGAAAGACTAAAAAATGGATAAATAGTGATAAGATAGTGCTTCATACTGTCGATGTTAATAATCGCAAAGAGACTATGAAATTAATGGAACAATATAATGTGGGCGCTATTACTTTGCCTGATAGGAAATGTAGTTATAAAGTTGTGGATATGGCTATTGAGTCCGGACTTAATATAGTAGACATTTTAGAAGAATATCATAGGAAACCTGATAAATATGAGGTTGAAGGTTTAGAAATTCCCAATGGGATGACCCTGGATGAATACGGAGAATCGCTTCATCAAAAAGCAATAAAAAATGGAGTAACTTTTATCGATGGAATGGGTTTTGCTCCCGGTTTAACTAATATTACCTTAGGTGAAGGCATTAAGAAAATGGACCGTACAGATTCGGCTATTGCCAGATGCGGAGGTGTTCCGGCTAAAGAATTTGCTAAAAATCATCCATTGAAATATATGATTACCTGGGCCTTTGAACATGTTTTAAGAGAATATATGGTTAAAGTAGATGTAGTTAAGAACGGTAAAATTGTAGAAGCAAACGCAATGGATGATCTTGAAAATTTTCGATTTAACCAATTAGGAAAAGATGAGGAATTGGCCTGTGCTATTACTCCGGGAATGCCCAGTTTCCTTTATACCCGCCCACAACTTAAGGAATGTGCGGAAAAAACCATCCGCTGGCCAGGTCATTGGGAAGGAGCAGGAGTATTAAAAGAATGTGGCATGTTAGATTCTACCCCGATAGAATTTAAAGGAATAAAGATATCTCCTCGTGAATTTTTATCCCACATAATGACTCCCAAGCTTCAGCCGTTGGAAGGCGAAACTGATGTCTGTGTGATGT
>JAHIPR010000148.1 GCA_018903015.1 bacterium | reverse complement strand
TATTATCATCATAGATAGCTATTAACTTTTCCAAGCCCAGATGACCAGCTAAAGAAGCAGCTTCAGAAGTAACACCTTCCATCATACAGCCGTCACTTAAAAGAGTATAAGTATAATGGTCAACAATGTTATAATCCTCGGCATTAAACTTGGCCGCTAACATCTTTTCTGCCAGAGCCATTCCCACCGCATTGGCAAAACCCTGTCCCAAAGGTCCGGTAGTAACTTCCACCCCGGAAGTTTCTCCATATTCAGGATGACCGGGAGTTTTGGAATTAAGCTGTCTAAATTTTTTTAAATCATCTAAAGAAAGATTGTATCCCGAGAGATGTAACAGGGAATACAACCAAGCAGAACCATGTCCGGCAGAGAGCACAAAACGATCTCGATCCGGCCAATCCGGGACAGCAGAATCGTATTTTAATACATCTCCAAAAAGTACTGCCCCAATTTCTGCACAACCCAAGGGTAATCCCGGGTGGCCAGAATTAGCCATCTCTATCATATCTACAGCCAATCCTCTTATTATATTAGCGATTCTATTAAACAATTTAAAAATTCCTCCTTCTCTTCTGAATACTGATATTTAATATTTTACACTTATTTTTTTTCTTCTACAAACTTTTTTGGTTTAATATTTTATAATTAGTTAGTGTAAACTTTAGTGGGGGTAATTAGATAAGAAAGGAAATTACAAGCAGACTAAATGATTTAGTGGATCGTGTCCATGGATTATTCCGACTGATTCAGAACATATAATAATAAACCCTTCTCAACGGTAATAACAGCTTTTTCCTGCTCAATTATATTGCTAATGCCTCTGGTCTTATATCTTAATAGGCTTCCTGATTCGAGCAAATATTTACATCCCGTTATGGTAACACCGGTAACCTTTTCATCTAAGGGAATCAAAGAAAGCCTTGCCCCTATTTTTTGAAAAAACACTTTTTTTCGATCTATTATTCCCATTTCCAGCCCAGGTTCCTTAATAAATGCGGTTATCCCATTTCTAAAAGCATGTTCCAAGAGAAAGATATTGGCTAACTGCTGATCTAATCGCCCCCCTGCAAAGCCGATGATAATAATATTATTAAAACCGCTTTCCCGACAATATTGGAGTGCCAGTTCACCATCAGTTTCATCCTTTTCAACAGGGTATTTTAGAATCTTGGCTCCCATTTTTTCATAACGTTGATATTGTGCCTTGGTAAGCGAATCAAAATCACCTATAATCACATCGGGCAAAAAACCTATGCTCTCTAATAACAAGGCTCCTCCATCAGCAGCAACAAACAAGACATCTTTCCCTCTGATTAGTTTCTTATATTCTTCCCTATTCCCTTTTAATTCTCCGTTTAAGACAATAACCGCCTTATTCGTTGACATAAATTATCCTCTCATCTTTCGTTTTTGCCCTCACTAATTACTATATTCTTTATTAACGGTATTATAATTATATAACTTAGCAACAGCGATGGCAAAAGGTAACTGATATTATATATTGCTGAATATACCCATGGACTTTGACCTACCGGAGCATACTGAGCAAAAAATATAATCCCGGAAAGGAAGTGGCTAATAAACCTTCCCAGTCCACCAGTAAAGACAGCCAATAATAACCAGCCATACGTACTACCCTTTGCTTTTAAATTAATCTTGTTTGAGAATATTCCTGCTAATCCAACCAGCATGTATGGTAAAGGATAATCTAATACCAGTTGTGCTGGATGGATAATGAAAGGACCAAGTGCTAATTGAACTAAACCATACACTACTCCAGCCATCATACCTGGGCCAACTCCCCAGCGCAAAGCTATAATTAGAATCGGCAGCATTTCGAGACTAACCGATCCCCCCTGAGCCATCCTCCATAAAGGAATAAAATTTAAAATAGCAGCCAATGCCACCGCCATACCAATCTCTGCCATAATCCTTACTTGATTTCTTTTCATTATAAATTCCCCTTTCTTTTAAATTAATTTATTTTAAATAAAAAAACCGCAGACCTGATCTTTTAATCAAAACTGCGGTTTAATCAAAACACTGCTGTTTTAATTCCCTACGCTGGCATTACCCAGATCAGGTTTTAAGGGTCTGTTTACTAAAAACACTCTCAGCCTTAATAAGCTCCCCTATTGTATTATTCTATTTTTTAACCCATTTAAAATGGCTGGCCCCATTTTTTTACATATATTAAGTGTAAAATACTAAATTAATATCTGCGGTATTCGCTTCTTGGTCTTGGTGGACGGGCTTCGTCAATCTTCAAAGGACGATCTTCGAAATCGG
>JAHIPR010000147.1 GCA_018903015.1 bacterium | reverse complement strand
TTCTAAAGTGCTCTTTCTCTTGTTAGTTCCTTTAAATAGCATATGTTCGATGAGGTGAGAAATTCCTTGATGTTTTTGTACTTCGTACCTTGACCCAGCTCCTATTCCGAAAACAATAGCTACAGACTTCATGTAGGGCATCTCTTCTACTACGATTCTTAAACCATTTTCTAATTTTATTACTTTGTAAATGATAATTCCTCCTTAACTTCATTAACCGATTGACCGATTTGCCAATTGACCGATTAAATTAGCCGTTAATATATCGTATATCGTATTGCACATTGCGTCAAAATACAGGAAAAATTAGTAGGGGCAGACCTTGTGTCTGCCCGTAATGAGTAATGAGTTTATATTTTTGAGTTTATAAAAACTGGTTACTTTTACATATTACTCATCACTGTTTCTCTCTGTATTCTGGATTCTGGTTCCTGGCTTCTGACTCCTATTTCTTTCACGAGATACAAATTTAAATTTTGATAATCCTTATTGTTTTAATCAAATAAAGTTTTACTCGGATATTTTTACTACAAATACTTCTTCTAATTTAGTAAAATCCACCTCTGGCCTTATTATTACTTTTTGAAATAAATCATGGCTTTCCTTTTTTATCCCAACTATCTTACCAATAATAATTCCCTTGGGGAAAATGCTTCCTAATCCGGAAGTAATCACCACATCATTTATTTTTACATCAGCATCATTAGAAAGATATTCTATATAGCAATAATTGCTTTCGCTTCCCTTCACTACCCCTATATCTCTTGATCTCTGAATCATTCCTCCCACAGCACTTCTTTGATCTAATATTAATAATATTTTTGCTGTTCGGGAATCGACACTAATTATCCTGCCTACCAATCCACGGTGAGTTGCTACCGCCATATTTTTCTCTACTCCATCAGTCATTCCTGTATCGATAATTATACTATTAAACCAATTTCCTGGTTCTCGGCTGATTACCAAAGAGGGAATCATTTCATAAGAAAAAGTTTCTTTAAGTTCTAACAGCTTTTTCAACCTATCATAGGCTATCAATTTTTCTTTTAATATAGCATTTTCCTGATAGGTAATTTCAATTTTTTCTTTTAGCTCTTTGTTCTCTTCTTCCGCTCTCTTAAATTCGGCTATAGCCTTTAAATAGTTTTTTGTATTGTCAGCAACTAAAGTTACCCCCCGATTAATCGGGGAAAAAAGTTTTAATCCGATGCTCTCTAACCAATTAAGGTACGTTTTGCCATGGTAGTCTATAGTCATTATAAAAATAGTTATAATAATTAATAAAGTAAAAATTATTAAAGTATTGTTTTCGGAAAAAAATTTTTTCAAATTTTCAATTCCCCAATTATATTAGTCGTTAGCGTATATTATAGCGTGGAGCGTATAGCGTATAGGATAAATCAATAAACTAAAAACGCAAAACTAAAAGCTAAAAGCTATAATTGTTATTTAAGAAGTCAGAAGAAAATACAACCAAAAAAATATACTCTCATAACTTAAAATAATCCTAAATACTGGATTCTGGCTTCTGACTACTGATTTTTATCTATTATTTTCTTAACTGGCTAACCGGGTAACTGGATAACTAATATCCTATCCGCTAAACGCTATACGCTCTACGCTATTTTAAACTCTTCTGGCTGTTCTAATCAATACCCTTTGGTAAAAATTAAAATCCTCCAAAACCTTTCCTATACCCTTAATAACACAGTATACCGGTTTTGGAGATACAAAAACTGGAATACCTATCTCTCTTTGTAAAAGTTCTGGTAAACCTACTAAAAGTGAACCTCCACCAGTCATAATCGCTCCTTTATCCACAATATCTGAGATCAATTCAGGAGGTGTTTTTTCTAAAACCATCCTCACTGTATTAGCAATTATTCTTAGGGGTTCAGAGAGGGCTTCCCTTAATTCATCTTTAGAAATTTTAATTATTTTAGGAAGGCCCCCAACTTTGTCTCTCCCCCTAATCTCATAATCACCATTTTCTCCATCTGCCTTATTTGCGGATAAACCAAGCTTAATTTC
>JAHIPR010000146.1 GCA_018903015.1 bacterium | reverse complement strand
TCAAGAGAGAAGGCGTAGCTTATGTAATTGATCGTGAGAAGTTTGATAAAAATTTAAGCCGAGGCTTGGAGGTAGAATGCGGAAAGAAGTTAATAGAGATAAAGAAGGAAGGGTCTGGTTATATACTTAAGACTGATCTTGAGGATATTTATGCCGATTTAGTGATTGGAGCTGATGGACCAAGCTCTCAGGTGAGGAAATTTATAAATACTAATAAAAATAATGGGAAAGATGACAAGAAAGATAAGAAGAGAGACAAAGTAAAATTGTATGCAGGGGTTCAGTATAGAATAAAATTAGATAAAGATAAGGAATTAACCTCTCCATCAATTACTCAGGTACATCTTCGTGAAGGTATTCCTTTTTTTATCTGGATTATTCCGGAAGGTGATAATATCATCCGTTTAGGGGTTATTTCGAAAAATTGCCGCAAAGATTTAGAACAGTTCATAGAAGAATTTAGAATTAAAGGTGAGATTATTGAAAAGTTAGCCGGAATATTTTTACTAGGATTGACCCAAAATTTCTACCAGAATATTGCTTTAGTAGGAGACGCAGCTTGTCAGGTAAAGCCTTTAACCGGTGGGGGGATATATTATGGATTAAAATCGGCAGAGCTTTTAGCAGAATGCATTAGAGATAAGAGGCTGGATGAATACGATAGACGGTTGAAGAAGAAATATGGGAGAGAAATTAAATTTGGGTTAAAGGCTCGAAAATTATATGAAGAGGTAAACGAAAAAGAATTAAAGAACATATTTATGCTGTTTAAGAAAAATGCTGGAATTATTGAGAGAGCCGCTAATTTTGAAAACCATTCTGCGATTTTTATAGAAATTTTAAAAAATCCTAAAATATTTAGAGATGCCAGACAGATTTTAAGCCGAAATATCGGGAAATTATTGTATTAAAATAGGAGGAACTAAATTGAAATCAATTATCCTATGTGCCGGAAAAGGCACTCGCCTTAGACCGCTTACCCACACCAGTGCCAAACATTTAATTCCCATTGCTAATAAACCGGTATTATTTTATGCAATAGAGGCAATTAAGGAATGTGGAATAAAAGATATTGGCATAATAATTGGAGAGACCGGAGAGGATATAAAGAGTGAGCTTAGAGAAGGCAGTAAGTGGGGAGTGAGCATTTCTTATATCGAACAGAAGGAAGCCCTGGGGTTGGCGCATGCGGTAACAGTGGCGCGTGATTTTTTGGGGGAAGAAAAATTTTTAATGTATTTAGGGGATAACCTCCTGAAGAACGGGGTAGAAAACTATGCCAATAAATTTATCGAAGGAAATTATAATGCCTTTGTGTTGTTGACTGAAGTGGACAATCCCAGGCAATTTGGCGTTGCTGAGCTGGAGAAAGGGAGAGTCATACGGGTAGTGGAAAAACCTAAAGAGCCGGTCAGTAATTTAGCTTTGATAGGAGTCTATTTTTTTGATAAAAATATTCATCAGGCTATTAAAAATATTAAACCCTCTGCCCGAGGGGAATTAGAGATTACCGATGCGATTCAATGGATGATTGATAAGGGATATAAAGTGGGGGCTGAAGTAATTAAGGGTTGGTGGAAAGATACAGGTAAGCCGGATGATATTTTAGAAGCCAATCGCTTGATTTTAGAGGATATTGAGAGGGATGTTAGTGGGGCGAAAGTGGATGAGAAGTCTGAGATTTTAGGAAGGGTAAAAATCGGAAAAGGGTCAGAGATTATAAATTCTAAGATAGTAGGGCCGGTAATAATAGGAGAAGGGGTCAGAGTGGTCGATTCTTATGTGGGTCCTTTTACTTCCCTTTCAGAGAGAGTGGAAATAAGAAAGAGTGAAATTGAATGCAGTGTAGTTTTAGAAGAGAGTAAACTGGAATATATAAAGGGACGAATGCAAAGGTGCCTTATCGGAAAAGGCGTGGAAATTTATCATTCTAAAGACCTCCCCCGAATATACGAATTTATCTTAGGCGATCACAGCAAAGTTGGCCTATTATAGAGATGTAGAGATGAAAAGTAACCCAAAGGTGCCTGGCACCTTTGGGTTACTTTTTTAAAAGGAAGTGCCAAAGGTGATGTAGATATCATATCCTTTGGGATCGGTCAGGGCTTTGGCTGCCCCTAATCTTAAGGTAAAAGGGGAATCATATTTTTGATTAAAATCTGCTTTTAGTTCTGCTCCGATACTTGATTTGAAATCCTGCCAGATAGAATTAATCTCATTTTCTTCATTGGTTTTATTTACGCTGGCGCTTTCCCAGGCATTTCCAATATCGATAAAGAAGGCACCGGAAAGTCTTTCTAAAAAGATAGAGAAGGGATCAAGTTTAAGGCTGTGCTCGATGTTGGCCAGGGGGAAGCGATATTCCAAGCTGGCTAAGATAAGATTATTCCCTTCGAGGGTAGCAGGTTTATAACCCCGCAGAGAGAAGGCATTTACCTCAGTATTACTAAGATTATCCGCTGAATAATTACCTCCTAATTTAAATTTTTCTCCATCTAAATCTGATTCTAATATGCTTGAAGAGCTGGTTCCGGCTACCAGGCGAAGAGCCAGGACCTGATGTGAGGAGGGGAGCGGTAGAGGAATAAATTTTCTGCCATCAAAGATTAATTTATCAAAAGTATAATCACCGCCCAGGGCTTTATCGGCATGTTCATAGGTTAAAGAGAAGGAGTTACCTATTTCGGGGCTGATAGAGAATCCATATTTTTCCGCATCAGAATAAGAGTAGCCTAGTTTTAGACTGGTGATTTTTTGCGGGTCGGTATTTAAGAGAGATGCCGCATTGGATGTGGCAGAAGAGAATTTTACATTTTGATACCCGAGAGCAAAGATCTGCCTGTAAGGACGAGAATTTGTGGTAGAAGCAGTCTGTCCTTTAAATGGGAAATAAATATTTATGCCGGTTTCCCCTTCTTTCCACCAGGATATCGGGGAGTTTAAAATAGCATTTCCAGATAGATAAAGATTAACAATAGGAAAGTAGCTATAATTATAATAATTGAAGTTGTAAGATAGGCTATTATTGAATATCCCATAAGTAACGCTTAAGGGCAGGGAATAAAATCCCAGTACATCTTCCAATTTAGTTGAAAAGCCAATTCCCAGGTCGCTTTCAGTAAGCCGGGCAGCGGGAATCCAGTAGGTGGGCGGCCAGAAGGAGGTTAAAGGATGGTAAGGGTGGATAGGGTAATTATTTTTAGAATTAGAATTAGAATTAGAAGAGGTATTTAGGTCTTTATTGAATTGTTGTTCTGCCATAATTGGAGGCTCAACATAATCTATTTTTATTTCTGTCCACTGATTGGGGTTCGAGTTCGGGTCCACTTTCATAAGGTGCAGTTCGTATCCGGTGGCGTGATAGGAAATAAAGGCTAGCTGGGTGCCATCGGGAGAGATGGCGGGCTGAAATGCCCCACCCAGGACATTGGTTACCTGATAGAATTTTTTATCGGGGAGCGAAAAGGCAAAAATATTATAAATACCGGTACGGTCTGAGGTGAAGAAGAGATATTGACCATCGGGAGACCAACAAGGGCTAAGGTCAATAGATTTATCTTGAAAGATGGGCTGAATGGGCTGAAGAGTAAAATTACCGATATTACCGGGGTTAAGATTATTAGTGCTAAGATTGTCGGGATCAAGATTTAAGATATATATATCCTGATAACCCTGGCGCCAGGCAGAAAAGGCTACCCTGTCCCCTTTGGGAGACCAGGATGGTTGATATAATTGGGTTCCGTCACGAAAATCGGTTAAATAGGTAATATCCTCTTTGGTAATTAGTTTATGAGTGGGCTGGGCTTCATTAATCGATGAGTTTGGGGAAGGTAAATTAATTAGAGCTAAATTATTTGTTCCTGATTGATTAATTACTGCCACGATTTGAGGATTTTCCGGATCAGGTGACCAGATAGGATCGCGAGCCCGCAGCCCTTCAGAAAGGCGGGTCTCTTTTTCTGTTTTAAAATCAAATAAATAAAGGTCATAAAATTTATAAAATTGCTCGTAGTCGTCTAATTTAGCATAAATTATTTTAGAACCGTCGGCGGAGAGGCTAAAAGAGGAATCCCGGCTATAAATTCTTTTAATTAAAGGCTCGTTTTTAATAGAACGAGGAGTTAAGGGAAGAGAAGGGCTTAAAGGGTCGATAATTTGAATAAAGGGATAGGAATGAGGTGTAGAAACTCTAACTGCTATTTTATCTCCTTCGGGGGTGGAAAGCCAGCGAGGATAATCGACCCAATAATGGTATTTAGTTAATTGCTGAGAAGGAGTGAGATTTTTTTGAGAGAGAATTTTTTGCACCTGGAGTTGATATTTTTCTTTTAAGCTATCTTTCCAGCTTTGATACAGTTCCTCCAGGTTCAGGCCTGTCGTCTTTTTTACGGCATAGTTAAATCCTAAATAGGGATATTCACAGAAAATTTCACTCATGGCAATTACTTTATCTTCCCCGTATTTTTGAGCTATAAAGTGAATAAGGGATTGGCCATAGATATAGGGTGCAGTGCCGCCAGGCCAGGAAGTAAGATAATAACCGCTTATCTGATCAAGGGTGTTAAATTGGTCTTCCAGGGCG
>JAHIPR010000145.1 GCA_018903015.1 bacterium | reverse complement strand
TAAATATTTTAGATGATAAATAAAAAATAAGTATTTTAACTGAAAACTGTAAACTGAAAACCGAAAACAAGACGACCGAAATAAAATATTTCTCTTTTGAATTTACTAAAAACTATAAACTAATAACCAAAAACTGTCTTTTTATCTTGCATTTCTTTAATCTTGTATTTTTTATTAACTAAAAACTGTAAACCAAAAACTAAAAACTGGACGACCGAAGGGAGTCTCTCATGTCCGACTACAAAAAACTTAAAGTATGGGAAGATGCCCATAAAATTACTGTAGACATTTACAATATTACTCAGAAATTTCCCAATAACGAACAATATGGACTGACTTCTCAAATCAGAAGATCATCATCATCTATACCTACTAACATTGTCGAAGGATGTGGGCAATTGGAAAATGGTAATCTAATTAGATTCTTAGGCATATCCAAAGGCTCCGCCTTTGAAGTTGAATATCAATTATTACTTGCTAAAGATTTAAACTATATAACCAACGAAGAATATAAATTTCTAATGGCAAAAATTCAATCTATTATTCGTAGGTTAACTAATCTTATTAAATCTCTAAAAAACCAAAAACCGAAAACCAAAAACCAAAAACAAGGTGTTAGCCATGCCCGAATCTAAACATTTAAACACTCTATTAGAAATAAAACAAAATCCATCTCTATCCCAGCGTTCCCTCTCCCGCAAACTAAACATCTCCCTCGGCCTAACTAACTCTATCCTACAAAACTTAATTTATCGGGGTTGGATAAAAGTCCAAAAGATGACTGGCCGTAAAATTCTCTATCTTATTACCCCCGAAGGCATGGCAAATGTCAGCCGTTTAATGTATACACGTTTCCAGGAAACCCTGCATTATTATCATTATACTAAAGATCTACTCACCGCTTACTTAATAAAACTCTACCAACAAGGAGAAAAAACGGTAAATATTTATGGCCTGGTCAGCTGGCCGAAATCACTTACTATGCGGGAATAAGCATTCCCTTAAAACTAGATGCAATTATCAGTGACGACCCATCTAAAGAAAAATTCTTAGGTCACCAGACCATTTGTATAGAAAATTTCCTATCTCAATACTCTAACCATAATAATCTCTCCGACCAAAAAATAATCATACTTTCTACCAACAACCCGGAGAAATTAACCAAAGAAATAAATAAATATAAAAATATCAAAGATCATCTTAAAATTATTAATATCGAAACGATCCTTAAAAATTCTACTTAATTTCCTCCACCTTGAAGGGGAAGATTAACTCTATATATCTCCTCCCCCTTGAAGGGGGAGGATTAAGGTGGGGGTGAATGTCATTGCGAGCTTGCCGATGGCAAGCGTGGCAATCTCAACTCGCATCTTATCCCTCGCCCTTTTTTACTTTTTCATCCTTGTCAGAAGGACAAAAATAGTGTAATATGGTTCTATAAAAGGGATAAAAATTATAAGGATACAAATTATGATAAATAAAGAACTCCTAAAAGAAATTATCGTATCAAATGAAGAGTTTATTCTTAATCAAGTGAAAGGAAAAACTGCCTTTTCCTAAAGATACTTTATTTTCATATTACCATTACTTCTTAGAAAGTATGCTCATTTTTGAGACCAGAAAATTTGCTGAATCTTCTTATGCGAGACTTAGAAATTCAGCCAAGATTTATCTTATAGATACTGGTATCTGTAGGAAGGTTGCCTCTGCTGATTGGGGAAGAATGTTAGAAAATATAGTTTTTTGTCAGTGAGGTTCTACTCACTTATGATGAAGAGGGCAGCGAAATTGCTGAAGGAATAAATATTAAAATTACGCCAGTATGGAAATGGCTGTTAAAACCTTCTCATTAATCGTAGGACAGGTGTCCCCCCTGTCTATGAATTAAGGCCCTACAAAAGTAATAATGTAGGGGCACAATGCATCGTGCCCAGGATAAACAAAAGACAAAATCATAAAAACGGTAGAGGCGTATTACATACGCCCTCCAAGGGTAGTCTACAAAAATGAATTGACAAATTATTGTGACTTTTCAGAATAAATTTTATATAATAGAGTATATAATGAAAATAGGAGAAGTAGTTAAAAAAATAAAAAAGGATGGATGGTACTTAGTGAGAATCAAGGGAAGCCATAGACAATATAAGCACCCTAATAAAAAGGGTTTAGTTACAATTTCAGGTCATCTAAGAGATGATCTTGCCAAGGGAACCTTAAATAGTATTTTAAAACAATCAGGCTTAAAGGAGGTAAAGGAGGATGTTTGAATACACCATTATTATAGAGAAGGCAGAAGGTAATTACTCTGCATACTGCCCAGACCTACCCGGTTGTATTGCTACTGGTTTTAACCCAGAAGAGACCATTCAGAGGATGAAAGAGGCTATAAAATTTCATCTGGAAGGATTAAAGAAAGAGAAAATTGCTATTCCTGAACCTTCTACTAAGGCTGTATCTATTGGAATAGCAGTGAATCAGTGAATCAGGGAACGCTTTGCTAAATCAAAATTGACAGGCTTTGCGGAAGCAGAGGTAGGGGTTCGATTCATCCGACCCGCATCATACATATATGTAGGATAGGCGTCTCGCCTGTCTATGTCATTCCCATGAAAATGGGAATCTATATTTATTAAATGTCATGGTGAGCC
>JAHIPR010000144.1 GCA_018903015.1 bacterium | reverse complement strand
TATCTAAAACACTAACTACATCTTCTTCCATAAACTCTGATATCTTTGCTTTAGGATTAGCCATAATTAAATCTCGCAAAGAAATAACTCCAATTAGTTTCTCTCTTATATCTACAATATAAATATAGTAAATCAACTCTGCTTCCGGGCTAAGTTCTCTTATCTTGTTTATTGCCTCCTCGGCGGTAAGATCTTCGGGAAGAGAAACAAATTCGTTGTTCATTATGCTTCCAGCTGTATTCTCTTCATACTTTAGTAATTCTTTTATTCCTTCAGCTTCTTCTTTAGGCATTAAATCTAATAATTTTCGTGACTCATGGGGAGCTATGTCACCTAAAAAATCAGCTGCATCATCAGTGTCCATTTCTTCCAAGATATCAGAAGCCTTTTCCTTGCCCAGAGCTTCCATGATACTTGCTTGTAATTCTGAACTTAATTCTGAAAGTAATTCAGCAATTCTTTCATCATCTTTAATTAATTTAAAGATTTTAATAGTTTGTTCCACCGGTAAATAATCGGTTACCTCGGAAAACTCTGTAGGATAGAGGTCATCAATGATTTCTTTTATTTCCTGGATTTTTACCTCTTCCAATAACTTTATTATTTTTTCTGACAAATCTTTAATTTTGTCTTCCATTTTAAAAATCCTCTTTTTAGTCGTTAGTGAATAGTATCAGAGCGTAAAGCTAAAAACGCAAAACCAAAACTTTAAAACTTAAAATTGAAGAAAAAGTTTTGAATTTTGAATTATGGTTTTTCGCTTTTCGCTTTAAGTTTTTAATTTAATACTGGTGCAATACGATATACTATATACGATTATATTCTAGGTTCTGGTTTCTGAATACCTTATTATAATTTCAATCTTCTTCTTTTTTTTTAATTTCCTTTAAAACTTCATACAAAAAAACAGCTTGTTTTGCCAGAATATTTTTTAAAGGGACTTCCAATACTTTTACCCGTAAAATTTTATTCGTCAAGTTAATTTCAATTTCGTCAGTAATTTTAACTTCATCCCCTGCTTTGGCAATTCGATCATTAATCCTAATGCATTTAGCCAGACAAGCTTTTTTCGCTTCTGTTCTTCTCTTTATTAATCTGCTTACTTTTAAAAATTTATCTAATCTCATACATTTATCAATCAGCCAATTCTCCAATTTACCGATTAGTTTAGTCGTTAGTGTATCTACCTACGGTTTTTATGATTTCCTCATTACGGGCAGACACAAGGTCTGCCCCTACATCTTTTTATTTCTATTTTACGAGATACGAGATACTAATTAAGTAACCAGGTAACTATTCCTCTTCACGCGATACGCGATACGATATTATTCTTTTGATTTTAATTGCGGAAAGAGGATAACTTCTTTAATTGAATCAGAGTTTGTAAGTAACATCATTAACCTATCAATGCCTATGCCTAAACCGCCTGCAGGAGGCATACCATATTCTAAAGCTTCGACATAATCTTTATCCATAAAGTGACTTTTCATGTCTCCTGCTTCTTTCTTGGCAACCTGTTCTTCGAACCGACGTTCCTGTTCTGCCGGGTCGTTTAATTCGGTAAAGGCATTGACGAGTTCCATTGAACTGATAAACAGCTCAAAACGCTCTACTAATTCCGGGTTGTCTTTGTTCTGTTTTGACAAAGGTGAAAGTTCGAGGGGATAGTCAATAACAAAAGTTGGTTGAATTAAGGTTGGCTCTACAAATTTTTCGAAAAGCCCATTAATAATTTCACCTCTATTTATATTACCTTTTATATCTAAGTGATACTCCTTTACAATTTTACTAAAATCTTTTTGAGAAATCTTATCCACCCGAATTCCAACTGCTTCTTCTATTGCTTTATACATACTTATTCTTTTCCAGGGAGGAGTAAAATCAATTTTATTTCCCTGGTACTCAATTTCCAAATCACCTAAAACATTCTTTAGTACATATAATATCAATTCTTCGGTAATTTGCATCATGCTATGGTAATCACCATATGCTTCATATAACTCCAACATAGTAAATTCGGGATTATGCTTAGTAGAAATACCTTCGTTTCTAAAATTACGGCTTAGCTCATATACCTTTTCAAGCCCTCCGACCAATAAACGTTTTAAATATAGTTCCGGCGCAATCCTTAAGTAAAAATCTCTATGAAGAGTATTATGGTGAGTGATAAAGGGACGAGCTGTAGCCCCACCGGGAATAGGCTGCATTATGGGAGTTTCAACTTCTAAAAAGCCTCTATTATCTAAAAAATTTCTTATGGATTGTATAACCTTACTCCTTTTAATAAAAATTTCTCTGACTGAGGGATTTACTATTAGGTCTAAATATCTTTTTCTATATCTTATCTCCACATCTTTTAGTCCGTGCCATTTTTCGGGTAAACTGCGTATAGACTTGCATAGAAGAACAAATTCTTCTACAAATACAGTAATTTCACCCGTCCTAGTTTTAAAAATCAGACCTGAAACTCCCAAAATGTCCCCAATACCAATCTTACTAAAAAGTTTAAAAGCATCCTCACCAACTTTATTTGATTTTATATAAATTTGGACTCTTCCACTTATATCTTCAATATTAGCAAATACGGCCTTTCCATGTGTCCTTAAAGCCATTAACCTGCCGGCTATGCTAACTTTTTCTTTGCCGCATTCACCAATCTGTAAATCTTTATTTTTTTCTATTAAGTCTTTTATTTTATAAGTCCTGTTGAAACTATGCCCAAAAGGATCAATGCCTTCTCTTTTTAATTCTTCTATTTCTTCCCGTTTGTTAGATATAATTTCTGTTGTACTTTTTTTTATTTTCACCCGCTCCACCTCTTTTTACTCTTATTGCTAAATATTTTGTATGAAAAATATCATAATATAATACCAAAATTATTATGAT
>JAHIPR010000143.1 GCA_018903015.1 bacterium | reverse complement strand
TATTATCCAAAGAAGAAAAAGAACGGTAAGATAAGAAAAATATTGTTATCTTTAATAATAATAATTGTTGCAGTTAGTTTGGTTGATGCCGTTGATCTATATAAGAATAGAAATAAAATACTCCCCGGAATATCTGCTTTTGGTGTTGAATTAGAGGGGTTAAAGAACGAAGAGGCCCGAGAGATTCTTCAGCCCATTGCTTCAAAAATGATTGATTTCCCCCGAATATTAGTATTTGAAGACCAGGAAATAAAAATTACTCCCCATACTGAGCTGGGCGCTTTTATCGATTTAAATCGAGTAGTCGAGGAAGCTTACAGTATTGCCCGTACCGGAAATATTTTTAAGAGAATAAAAAACAGAATTGTAGTTTGGAGAAAAGGTTACGAAGTACCTTTCCAGGCTGAATTCAATCCGCTGAAGTTTGAAGATTTTCAAAACAAGATAAGCTCCCTGATAAATCGTATGCCTCGTGATGCTTATATAGAAGTTAATAGAATTATTGAAAGTAGGATAGGGGTAAGGCTTGATTTAGAAAAATTTAAGGAAGAAATTAAAGAGTCATTAAAAAGTTTAGATGGAGAAAGGTATATTGTAAATCTACCGGTGATTACTATTGACCCCAAAATTACTACTCAAAATATTTTAAAAGAATTAGCTGTTAATGGGGAATTGGGGACATATCCCACCTCCTTAGAAAATAAAGAAGAGAACACCATATATAATATAAAATTAGCCTCTGAAGTGATAAACGGCATATTAGTAAAACCACAAGAAATATTTTCTTTTAATAAATATGTAGGCCCTGCTGAAAAAGCAGACGGGTATAAGGAAAGCACTATCATTGCTGATGGTGTATTTGCAAATGGTTATGGAGGCGGCATCTGTCAGGTATCGAGCACTTTATATAATGCAGCTCTTTTGGCTAATCTACCAATAATAGAGAGATATAATCATTCAATATATGGTGAGGCAACCAAATACGTTCCTCTGGGACAGGATGCGGCTATATTTTACGGATTTAAAGATCTAAGATTTAAAAACAATTCGGATCATACGATAGCAATTTTTTCGAAAGTTTTTAGAGATACATTACAGGTGAGTATCTTTGGCGGGAACGAGGATAAAGCAGAAGTAGAAATTATTCGCAAAGATAAAAAGGTAATTGACTATCAGATAATTAGAGAAAAAGATTCTAAGTTAAAGGCTGGCCAGGAGATAGTTGTTCAAGAAGGGGTGCCGGGTTATCAGATAAGAACTTACCGAGTTGTTAGAAAAGACGGAGAGGAAAAGATAGAGTTCTTAGCGGAAGATACTTATAATAGTGTGCCGATGATAATTAAGGGAAATTAGTATCTAAAACGAGTCGAATAAATTTGACTCCTACAGGAAATAAAAAACATGACAAAGAATCGCCCCCCAGCACATTTTTTAAAAGTAATATTCATCATATCGATATTATTACTTTTTTGTTTCCCCCAAACTGCTTTACTGCAAACAACTTCTGTCGAATACATCTGTGCCGGAACAGATTATGAGACTCTCGTTTACATAATTAAGACTGATTATAAAGAACCGACGATAATGGTTGTAGCCGGGACACACGGAAATGAAAAAGCCGGCATTAAAGCTGCCGAATATTTAAAAGACAACCTACACATTGAAAGAGGAACTTTGATAATAATACCGAAAGCAAATATTTTAACCTGCGAAGAAAACGTAAGGTATTTCTCCCCGGAAATTAATTTAAACAGAGTTTATCCCGGGAATCCCCAAGGAAATTCTGTAGAAAAATTAGCTTATGAAATATTTAGCCTGATGAAAAAATATGATATCGGTTTATTGGTTGATTTACACGAGTCGATAGAATTTTACAGGAAGAATCCTAAAAGTTATGGCCAGACTGTAGTTATAGATTCGAATGATGATTACTTATTTGAGCTGAGCTCCTCTCTGGTTGAGGAGATGAACCAGGGGATTATCGAAGATGGCAATAAATATCAGGTTTTAGTGGACCCGGTCAATGGTAGTACTGCTTATTGTGCCCATTATCAGCTTGGCATTCCCGCTTTAACTTTTGAAACCTGCAGAAAATTACCTTTATCCTTCCGAATAGAAGAGCAAATTAAGTTTGTAAAGATAATATTATCTAAATGGAATATGCTTGCAGCCCAGAGGTAATCCCGCATTCGATGAGGAATCTACATTTCATGGAAATGACAGATATAGGGGTATAACTTTCTGTTTTTAACTATAAGAATTAATCTTTAATTGTCCTTGGAAGTGTCCTTAACCTCTTCGTTTTCTGTTGCCTCTTCTGAAATTGTCTCTTCCGAAGTTACTTGTTCTGTAGAGTCTGATGGTTGGCTCTCTTCTGCAGAAGATTTTAACGATTCAATTTCAGCGTCAAAATCATAATTGTAAACAATAACAGATTCTTCTCTTAATTTTGAGATAAATGCTGATATTGCTTCATTTTCTCTTTGGGACCTCAAAGTATTGCTAATTTGTTCTTTTGCTTCTTCAAAGGTAGGGGAATATTCCTCTTTCTTCTCCTCGCATTTGATAATATGGTATCCAAACTGTGTTTGCACTACATCACTAATCTCACCCGGTTCCAACGAAAAAGCAGCATTTTCAAATTCTTTCACCATCTGACCTCTACCGAAAAATCCCAGGTCTCCGCCGCTTGGAGCAGAAGAGTCCGTAGATTTTTCTTTGGCTAATTCGGAAAAATCGGCAAGACCTTCTTTGAGCGGTAGAAGAAGATTATTTGCCTCTTCTTCAGTTTCAACCAATATATGGCGGGCGTGAACTTGCTCGGGTTCAAGGAAACTTTCCTTGTTTTCATCATAATATTCTAATAAATCTTCATCGCTGATGCTTACCTGATTCCTGGTTTCTTCTAAGACAGAATTTATCATTAATTGTCTTTTTATATCCTCTTTAAGTTGAGCAAGGGTGATATTATTTGCTTTTAGGGCTCCATCGAATTCTTCAGGAGAAGAGAAATTATCTTTAATCTTGTAAATTTCTAAATTAATCTCATCGTTGGAAATCTTAACCTTCTCTTTTTGAGCTTGCTGATATAAAAGTTCATAGTCAATTAGTTGGTTTAATATATTTTTTTTAAAAGAAACAATTGCAGATTGGTCTAAGCTGGAAAGAACAGCATCATCGTATCGAGAGATAGCGTTTAAAAAAGCACTTTGCAGCTGGTCAGAGGTAATGCCCGATTCATTTACTTCGGCAATATAGTAGGTTTGCCTCTGGCTGCCAGAGGATCTGTATTGGCCTAAACCGTAAAAAATAGATACACCAAAGGCGGCAATTACTACAATTAGTATAATTTTCATATTTTTTCTTATTATTCGTAACATAGTCTATTTAAAATCTCCTTTTAATTTAATTGTAATTGTATAGATTCGTTAGTTAGTTAGTTACTTGGTTAGCTGGTT
>JAHIPR010000142.1 GCA_018903015.1 bacterium | reverse complement strand
TAAAAATAAAAGTAAATTAAAAAAAATTGCCCGTAATTTAATAGAAAGAGAAACTTTAGAGGGGAAAGATTTAGACGATTTGTTAAATGGAGTAAAATTAGCTAATCTGACCAAATTTAAGGCAAACTTTTTATTAGTATAAAAATAGTAATTCACTAACGACTAAATAGAGAGGTGAGATGAAATGAAGGAGAAAGATGTTGATACGGTTAAAGAGAAAGAAGATAAACATGAAATAGAGAAGAAGAAAAAGGAAGAATGGCATAAGCGAGAGAAGATAAAGATGATTGAGCAAAGAAAAGAATATATGGACTATATTAAAGGGGTAATGCAGAAGAAGGGATTTAATCCTAAATTAAAGAAGGATAAATTTTTAGGCGGAGTACGAGGAAGAGGATAAGAATAAAATATTATAAAAATATTTATAAAAAATATTTTGAAAAAGAAGGATTTTTAACCTAAGATAGAGTATATATAGAAATACAGAATGTTGATTCGCCTTTTCGAGTATAAAGGACTTTTAAATAAAGTATAATTTTAATTTGTATGATTGATTGATAAGAACGGAAAAAAGCGAAAAGGCAAATTAAATTGAAGAGGAGGTGTAAAAGAAATATAAATATTCGATAAGTTATTCTATTAAATAATTGAAAAAATAAAGGAGGAGAAAAAGTAATAATGAAAAAAAGAATTTTAATATTAATACTATCTTTGAGTCTAATAATGGGAGTTAGCTTAATAGCTCTCACAGCACCAGTGACACTTCAATGGAATTTAGGCACCGAACCCCCCACCCTGGACCCTGCTTTAGCCACCGATACTACTTCAGTAGATGTAATAGAACAGCTATTTTTAGGTTTAACCGATTTTGATGATGTGACTATGGCAGTTGTACCAGAGTTGGCTACTTCCTGGGAATGTTCAGAAGATGGACTGATTTGGGCTTTTCATATGAGAAAAGATATCAAATGGACCGATGGAAAACCGGTTACTGCTCATGATATTGAATATGCAGTTAAAAGAACCTGCGATCCAGCCACTGCCTCTGATTATGCTTATGTACTCTACATTATTAAAGGGGCTAAAGAGGTAAACACTGGAGAAATAGCTGACCTGAATTATGTAGGAGTAAAGGCGGTAGATGATTATACTATTCAATTTGCCTTGAATCATCCTGCTGGTTACTTCCCTGCCATTGCCGGTATGTGGGTGACCAGACCTGTTCCCAGATGGACTATCGAGCAATATGGTGAAAAATGGACTGAACCGGAAAATATTGTCACCAATGGTCCTTACCTTTTGACAAAATGGGCCCACGAAGACGAACTAATTATGGATAAAAATCCTGATTACCCCGAAGCCGATAAGGTGCAGATAGAAAAAATTCATTGTGTGATGATTGTAGAAGCTTCTACTGCTATGGCTATGTATGAAGACGGGAAATTAGATTCTGCAGAAGTTCCTTTAGACGATATGGACAGAGTAAAAACAGATCCTGTATTAAGTAAAGAATTATTTATCGCCCCTCGATTATGTACCTATTATTATGGATTTAATAATACCAAACCACCGATGGATAATCCTTTAGTCCGTAAAGCCTTTTCTGCTGCTATTGATAGGCAATCTTTAATTGATTATGTTCTTAAGGGGGAAGAAACACCCGCTACTACCTTTACTTGTCCGGGTATTTTTGGCCATGTTTCACCTTCAGAAGGGGTAGGTATAGGTTATGATCCAGAAGCAGCCAGAAAATATTTAGCTGATGCCGGATATCCCGAAGGCAAAGGATTACCAGAAGTTACCTTAATGTTTAATACCTCTGAAAGTCATTCAAAAATTGCTCAGGCTATTCAACAGATGTGGAAGGAAAATTTAGGGGTAGAGGTTAATTTAACTAACCAGGAGTGGAAGGTATATCTTAAGACTTTAAGTGAAGATGCTCCTCAGGTCTTCCGTTTGGGTTGGTGTGCTGATTATCCCGATGCCAATAACTGGCTTTATGAAGTTTTCCATTCTACTGATAGTGAAAATACGATTAAATGGAGCAATGCTGAATTTGATAGAGTGGTTGAACAAGCAGCTCGTGAGTCTGACCCAGCAAAAAGGTTAGAACTTTATAAGAGAGCAGAACAAATTTTCTGTGAAGAAGAAGCCGGTATAGCTCCTATTTATTTCTACACTTTTGTAAGGATAACCAAACCATATCTTACACGTACCTATGCTCCGGGGGGTGGAGAACATTTCAAGGATTGGAAAATTACAAAATAACAGAATTTAAAAACACTGATTTGTTTTAGTTTTTTTAAAATAGCCATGCGTCCTTGAAAACAAGAGGATTGCATGGCTATTTTTTGCCTTTATTTTTTTTCATTTTATGATATAATATTTTGGTAATATTATAAATAGATTAACTATTATTTTTTTATTTATCTGATGTTATAATATAAACCATAAAAATTAAAAAGAAAGGGAGGAGAAGTATGATCAATTATATTATTAGGAGAGTTTTATGGGCTATACCGGTTTTATTAATAATATCTTTAGTGACTTTTAGTTTAGCCCATGTTATTCCTGGAGGGCCTTTCGATAGAGAAAAACCATTACCAAAAGAAATTATTGCCAATTTAGAGGCTTACTATGGTTTAGATGATCCTTTATGGAAACAATACACT
>JAHIPR010000141.1 GCA_018903015.1 bacterium | reverse complement strand
TGCCCAAGCTCTTGGATATTCTATTTTTACAGAAGGAGATACTTTAGAAGAACTCAAAGAAAATATTAAAGATGCTTTAAAATGTCATTTTGATAAAAAAGAAATGCCACTTTTTGTCTATTTGCATATAGTTAAGGAGGAAAAATTCGCTTGTGCCTAAAATTCCAAGAGATATTTCTGGTAGAAAATTAGCAAAATTACTGGAGAAGTACGGATATAAAATTATTAGAGAATCGGCAAGTCATATGAGACTTATATCTAAATATAAAGATAAAGAGCATAAGATTACTATTCCTGATCATAATCCCATTAAAATTGGAACTTTAAACAATATATTAAATGATATAGCTAATTACTTAAAGGTTAATAAAAAAAAGATTATTGAGGAGTTGTTTAGAAGTTAAAGAACAAATAAGATAGACTAAAAAATTAACTTTTCCTTATGAAAAGTGAAAAGGGGACAGCTTTTTGTTATATAAAAGTTGCCTATCCCCTTTTTTGAACCCTATATAAATAGAAATTATTTAACAGGGCGGTCCCGTATAAATAAGAGAATTAATAGGGTGAACCCAACTTTACCTTCATTCCGGAGAGTTCTTTTTGAACCTCTGCAAAACGCAGAGAATAGTATTCCCGGTTTTGTTGATTTAGGGTGGTTATAGTATTGTGGATTTCTTTGGTATTCTCTAATATCTGTCGATAACCATCTTTCTGGGCAACTACTATCTCCTGCATAAATCTATCAATTCGAAAGATTAAGAGTAATGACAGGGCGATAGGAAAGCCCTGATTAGCGATTAGGTCGGTTAAATTATGAATATCCAATATTTACCTCCTTTCTTTAGTAGTCGTTGGTCGTTAGTATTTAGTAAAACCCCCACCTTAGTCCTCGGGAAAAACCATATTCCTCCAGGCTTCTCATCTTCATCGGTTTTTTTAACAATTTTATTTTACTTCCTTTCTGCTTTACTTGATTCATTTATGAGAGATATTATAAAATAAAATAAGTATTTGCAAAAAAGTAACCAAAAGGTGCCTGGCACCTTTTGGTTACATATCTTCTAAGGATAGTGTAAATTTGTTTGTTTAACAAGCGGCTAAGAATGTATTAGAATATAATGAATACATATAATAAGGAGGCTTTAGATGACTAAAGTAGTAACATTGCGACTCTCAGAAGAAGAATATAAAAGGATATCGGCTGCTGCTGAGATTGAGCATCGTCCTATTTCTAATTTTATCACTACCAGGGTGATAAAAGATATAGAAGAATCTTATTATGTAGACCCCATTGAGATGGCCCAGATTAAATCAGATAAGAACCTGATCGGAAAATTGAAAATCGGGCATCATGACGCTAAAGAAATGAAGGGCAGATTTATTGAATAAGTTTAAAATATTCGAGGCCAACCAATTTCTAAAAGTTCTTAAACAGGATTTTAGCGGACAGCAGGAACGGATAAATACAAAACTTATTACCTATGTTTATCCTCAACTAAAACAAACTCCCTATTTCGGTAAAAACATAAAGAAACTCGTAAACTATAAACCGAATATCTGGCGCTATAGAATAAGTAGCTGCAGATTTTTCTATGAGATTGATAACCAAAATAAAATAGTCTTTATGATATCTGTTGATAATCGCTAAAATGCTTACCAATAATTAATTGAGAGAAGGAGAGGATAAAGTTTTTTTAATAATTATTTTTTAAAAAAGAGGATTTTGGAATAGTTTTGTAGAATATAAATAGAGTATTTAGTTTTAATAGATTTGTAATGATAGAGCCCTGGATTCCTGCTTTCGCAGGAATGACAGAGAAGATTGAGATTGCCACACTTGCCTTTGGCAAGTTCGCAATGACAATTTGAGATTGCCACGCCCTGATAAATCATGGCTCGCAATGATCTTTAAGTGTGGAAGGGAATAAAGGGAATCTATGAAGAATATTATTAGAAGGTTTTCCTGGATTATTTTAGATATAGTTTTTATAAATGTTTCTTTAATTCTTTCTCTGATATTAAGATTTGGAAAGGGTTGGGAAATCTATTTCTATGTTTATTGGGAATC
>JAHIPR010000140.1 GCA_018903015.1 bacterium | reverse complement strand
TGTACCAGTTGAAGAAGTAGCCCGGTAGAATTGGTAGTGAGTTGCTCCGGTGACCGTATTACAGGATAAAGCTACTTTATTGTTATAGGTACCGTCTGAAGCGGTAACATATGGCGCAAGGAGAGTAGCAGGTTCGCCTACCGAAATAATTACTTGATCACTATCACTTGCTTCTCCATCACTTACTTCACAACTAACCGTATAGTTAGCTTTAGTAGATGGGGCCTTCCAGGTTATAGTTGACCCTGAGGTACTTCCCTCAAATGTCCCTCCGTTTTTAGTCCAGGTATAAGTAAGAGTATCACCAACATCCTCGTCAGAGGCAGTACAGGTTATAGCGGTAGTCTCATTTATATTGATACTGGAGGGATTAGCAGTAAGACTAGAGATTGTGGGTGGATGATTTACACTATTTACTGAATCAATATATTCATTAGCTTCCGCTATTATACCCCCTATAGAAGATACATAATCAGAAAGGTCATCAACTATATCAACTATAGTCGGGAGAAAGGTAGCCTCATATATTATTATAAAATTATCTTCAGTTAATAAATCATAAAAATTTACCTCTATCTCCCATGGTTTTATATAATCGACTGGATTGCCATCTTCATCAAAAATAATACCAATATTATTGCCAGCGAATGTCATGGCGCTCAAAGCCCAATCAAATTGCACATCTATAAAATTTCCCCACCAAGGCATATATTTTTGTTTTAGATGAGAAGAATCATACAATTGTTTTAGTTCTAATAAATCTTGAGGGTTTACATCTATTGTAATAGGTCCTTCAATAAGATTTTCGTTGGAATCATATAAAGCGATATCTACAGTAGAATTTGAATAATTTTCAAAAGTTATTTTATTTCCTTCAGAATCTATTATATAAGTTGGAAGTCCGTCTATTCCTGCTTCAAGAAAAAGCGCATCACCTTGTTTTGAAATGTAAAGAGTTTCTGTTATTTTTATCGGTTCTCCTTGGTCATTCTTTTCCCCTAAAATTGTCAAGGTATCTTCATTCTTTTCCCCGGCTATAAAAATTATATTACTTTTTGGATCCACCACCTGAATCAAAATAAAATCATCACTAGGCTCTGGAGTAGAAGGAACTGTTGGCATCCCTCCCATGCCCCCACAACCGGAAAAAACTAATACTATCGTACTTAAAATTAATATACCTAAAATTATTTTACTTCTCTTCATTTTATTTTCTCCTATAATTTATTAAATATTTAAAATTCATATGGAATTGATTTTTTAATTTGAAATCTTTTCTGTTTAAATCTTCTAATTAGTTCATCTAATCATTTAATCTAGGTTACTCAACTAAAAAACTCAGAGTAATTTGGTAGTTATGTTGCTAAAGTGATTTAGGCTCATAGCCTTCCACTCTACCTTTTCGGATAGTTTACCTTTATCGGATTCTAGATATTGGTATAGAATATTTTTTATCTAAAATAAAAAAGATAGAATAAGAAAATAATTATATTACTCTCTTACTCTGTCCTTTTACCTGAAAGATTCTTCCTAAAAAATTAGGAGATAATTCTTTTTAGTAAACTCTGTAAGGGTTTTCCTAAAGATTAGGAATTGCCCCTTCGGTGCTTTTTAGTATAAAGCTCTCCAGAGTTCTGTCCGGTAACAGTCCTTTTGCCTGAAAGTTTAAATACATTTAGTATCTTGCCTCTTCGGTTCCTTTTCTTTTATAATGGAAAGAAAAAGTCTCTCCTGTTACCTTCATACAGGTTACATATTTTGTTTATTCAATATAACATATATGACTATAGATATATTATTATTTTAATGCATACATACTTACTATAAATTAAGTATATTTATATATACGACACTATTTTCAAAAATCCTTCTTTTTCTGAAAAATAATTTATAAAAAATAAGAAAGCCCTTCAGCTAAATGCCTGAAAGGCTTTGTTTGTAAGGATTTGGTGGAGGCTATTAGACGAGTTTCGCAACTTTTGTATAAATGATAACAATAATATTTATCATAACCTGAAAAATCTAACCGCGACTATATAAAATCAAGTTAAACTAAAGGAGTTAATTAATTTTCCTGTTAGTGTTCCAAATAATGTGTAGTTAAATATAAACCCTTGTTCATCAATAAGTTATACCCCTGCCCTTATTCTAACTATATTTATAATGATAAATTGATTATAGCATATATATTAAATTTTATTATAAAGTCATAAGAATTTATTCGAATATTTGATACAAAGAATAAAAGACAATGTATGTTTTTGCCAATACAAAATTTCTAATATATTAAACTAATAATTAACCTTAAAAGCATTTTGCAGGGGATATTTTTTAATAGAGAGAAAGTTTAGGTGAAGTAAATTTTATACAGAAGATAAAGAACAGGGAGTGATATTTTTTTAAGATCGAAAAATTATGATAATGTTAACGCGGTATCTAAAAGCGACCAGATAACAAACTTTTCCCGGGAAGTATTACAGGAATTAGTTAATTTATTTGCCTCGTTATTATTTAACTGTCTGAATCTAATTTGCTCATCATTACTTTACAACTCCCTTTTGGGATAGGATGTCGCCTAACGTTCCCAGCATAGCCGGCGTTTTGCTGTAGCGTAGCAGAGGCAAAATGTGCCAAAGGCCGAGCAACGACAGCGACGAAGCGGCCATGCTGTGTTGTGCGATCGTATTGGCTCTTCCGCGTTTTAAAGAGGAGCATATCAGGTTTTTCTATTTTTCCTGTCAGAAAGTTAAGAACGGTCTGCATACGCGTACCATTATTCTTATTAAATTAGCCACTTCTTCGGATAGTTTGGTATTAGTTGAGAGGCAAACCAAATCTATGGGTGGTGAATTATACCGGGCCTGAACCATTAATTTTCCTAATTCAAAGGCAATCCTACTATTATTACTAAATTCAAGCCGCAGACACTTACGCAATCCAGAAGCAAGGAGGTCTATTATTTGAACTCCAATATTATTTTTAGAATCAACAAAATCAATATCTTCACGAATTATCGCTTGGATATTATATCCGCTTTCAATATTTAGACCATATTGTTCTTTTAAATATTTTGGAACATTATCTTTTGTATACTCATATTTATTCAGCACACTATAATCAAAACCTTTGATCATTATCAAAGGATCTGTAATCGATTTTGATTGGATAATTCTTGGACCAAGGATTTCAAAGACATTCTCAAAATCTGTTCTAGTGACGTCCTTTTGATCCACGCGCCATTGAAATCTTGAAAGGGATCTGGGGTCTCTTTGAATATAGTAAGGAATAACTGTATTGATAACTTTTACCATCAGGTTCAGTTGGCAAAATAATTGAACATATAACTGTGGAGGGAGCCCAACAACTCTCTCTCTTAAATTTTCAAGGGCTCGTTTCCTTTCTTCATATTTCATTTTCTCTTTGTGCTCAACAATTTTGTCTCCTTGGAGCGTCTGATGTGAATGTATCACATCGGGAGTATTCAAGTTTGAATCTGTAGCAACAGCATAAAGCGTACCACCAAGCTTCTGAAAATCCTTCAAAAAAACGATATACTGTGACTCACTAAGGTCGTTTATTTTGACCTCATCGTACACATCAAATCCAGCAGATATTTTTAGCTCTTTTATAATATTTTGGGCTTGAATATAATCATCATCAGAAACAGCATAGCAAGCCACCACATTCCACGAATTTGGCTTTGGTGTATATATAAATAGTTTTGATTCATCAATAAAAAGATTCATTTCGGTATCTGAAATTGTGTATCATTTCATCTCCATAAATTCGTTTTATTCATTCTATAAAATTTAGCTCCAAAGAAAGCTTTCCGGCTGTAAGGTTCAGGGAACATTATTTGAAGAGCCGATATATTGCACAACTTATCTATATCCGAAGTACTTCAGATATACTCTTTTAACTTAAATAAAAAACATGAACATTAACTTTTATTTTTAGTTTAAATTTTCCATCTGGGTTTGTCAACATTTCGGCGCTTCTTAAAACACTCTCATCGTGCTTTCTTTACCCGGTTTTTGTTCTTTTATTCGTAGTTACGCCCCCTTATATAATAACTATATTCTTTTCTATGTCAATGTTACTAAAAATACCAATTGAAAGTTCAAAACATTAATATAGTGTCTTGCAAAACTGTCTATGTGTAACGCAAAGGCAGATATGCAAGAGAATAAGAGGATTCAGGAGAAAAAGAGAGAATGTTAGAGAAAAGAAGACGAAAAACGGGGATTTCCAGGAACCACGAAAAATAATATCTAATTTAAGCGTGTTTTTAGCGCTTATTTTAAGGTGGCTGGTATGATTCATCGTATTTTTTAAATACGCCTCGTATACGCCAAATTTGAAGGTCTAAGAGAAAATGCTAAAACCCTTATATCTCAATGGTTTCATTGATTTTTTGCAAAATCAACCCGTAATTCATTGATTGCCTGCTTAATTTCTTTGATTTCTGTGGTAACATTATGGGAAAATTCCTTCTGATTCTTTATGATTTCATTAATAAAAAACTCTAATTTCCATACTAAATATACAGAAAGCACTAAGGGAAAGCCGTTATTTGCTATTAATTTTAGTACATATTCAATATCCAATTCACTTATTTCCTTTCCAAGTGTGCTTTGGTCCAGGCCTAATATCGAGATGTAAGAAATCTTTCTCTTCATAAAATCCAATACCATTAAAACCTATTTCTTGAGCAAAAAGGAGAAGATCGAAAAGTAAATAATCTTTTACGTGAATGTCTACAGCCATACCCAGGAGATGATAAGAACCGGGAGCTCCCCCGACCCTATGATTTTCCTCCGGACACCGATAACCGGAATTGATATATATTGGCCTATTTATAACCATTCTTAAATGATTCAGTCTGGCCAAAAGGTCCGGAGATAACATAACCCGCCTGCAGCAGGGACACTCAAACTCATATAAAGAAAAATATTCAGTTAATTCTATATCATTAATTATACCCATAATTTATTTATATTTTAAAGTCCTGCCATTCCTTACTACATCCGGCATAGCCTTATATATAATTTCATTCACCTCCGGGACAGTAGCTTTCATAAGATCCTTTACATAGGAAATTTCACCCTCTTTTAAATTAACTTTTTGCTTCCTTAATATTTCAATTAATTTTACCCAGGCTATTTTCCATTTTTCCTCACC
>JAHIPR010000011.1 GCA_018903015.1 bacterium | reverse complement strand
TTTCTCCTAAAAATTCCAAAATATTTTTCTTTTTTAAATCCTTCTCCTCTATCTTCCTTTTTAAAGCAAACACTTTCATGCCTAAGGTATGACCAATTTTCGCAATCTCCCATCCAATTGAACCCAAACCTACTATTCCTATACTTTTCCCCTGAAGTTGAACTGTAGGCTCTTTGGTAGAAAATCCATGCCATTTACCCAATCTTAAATCCCTATCATTAGTAACAATATTTTTAGTTAACGCTAAAATAAGGGCAAAGGCGTGTTCGGCAACTGCAAACTTATTGGCATGGATATTACAAATAAATATGTCTGGGTAATTTTTATATAAGTTAAAATCTAATTTATCTACCCCTGCAAAAGGAATTTGAATTAATTTTAATTTCTTAGCTTGTTCAAGGTCTTCTTTACTGAAATTTTCTCCTATCACCGCTTCAACATCTTTGAGGTATTTTTTAATAGTTTCTCTTTCATCTTTTTTAGGTATAATAAACTCTAAATTAAGTTTTGCTTTTTTATTTAATTCATTAAATATCTTCTCCCATACTTGAGGTTTTACCATCTTGCTTAATATCAAAATTTTCATCTTTGGCCTACTCATGGTCTCTCTTTTTCTTCCCGATTCTTGCAAAAAGTTCCGAACTGCCATTATATGCTTACACTCGAGTTTTAATTTTCGAGCTCTTCTTAAAAAATCTATACATTCGCACTGAGGGATATTTATATCAACCTTATAGTATTTTCCTGGCTTTGAACTACTTACTAAAAAATAATCATTTTTTTGTTCTACCTTTAAATCTTTAGCAGACTGTTCCCTCTTGCTTATTTCTTCTTCAGTCAGAGCTCTTTTAGCTAAGCCATCGGCCATGAAGTTGTCATCTCTTCTATTCCAGATGAAATATACTTTCCCTGGAATGGTTCGAATGATCTCTCCAACCCGATTAAATAATGGAATTATTCCTTTATTTTTAACTTTGTATTTTTTATTTAACTGCTTAACCAATAGTTGGCTATCACAATATATATCTATCCTCTCAGGGTTTATTTCTTTTACCTCTTCCAATCCTCTAATTAAGGCTTTATATTCAGCAATATTATTAGTTCCATAACCGATAGCTTCACTTATTTTTTTAAACAATTCTCCATCTTTATAAATCACTATACCAATTGCCATATTCCCTGGGTTGGGGTAACAGGCGCCATCTACTTTCATTAATATCTTAGACATGTTTCCCAACCCTCTTATCAAAATCACTTCTTAATATTTTTTTAATTAAACTTACCACTTCTTCTGGCTGTTTAGCGTAGATTAATTGCTTGGCTTCTTCGTATTTTTTAAACAAAATACCCAAATCAAAATTTAAGGAAATCACTTTTTTCCCAATATTTAGAGCTAAAGCAATCTCTGAAATAGTCCCGGTTCTCCCAGGAAGAGCTACTACCACTTCACTGGTTAATACATTGATGTAATTCCGGGCAAGACCTATCCCGGTCAATATGGGAATGTCGATATATTCAGAAGCCCATGCGGGGTTATTGCCTGGTAAAATACCAATAGTTAACCCGCTGTTTTCTTTCGCCCCTCGAGCTGAGGCCTCCATAATTCCGGAAGCTCTCCCTCCGTTTAATAAAATCCACCCTTCTTTAGCAATTAGACCGCCTAAGCGCCGAGCATCTTCATAGTCACCGGTATTAACTATTTCTCCTCCGCCCATAACTCCGATAATAATCTTACTGATAATAATCCCCTTCTCTCTTTTTAAATTTAATATAATTATTATAAGTTACAAAAAATGTGGTATAACTCCTCTTTTTGTAGTAAAATATTAATGTCAATATTATATATTAAAATATTTTTTTTGTCATGTTGATTAATTACAGTATCAAGTATATAGTATCGAGCTAGGAAATAAAAAGAAAAGATAGTAAAAAGTAACATTCATCTTTTTATCTTACTATCTCACTAAAGTTTACACTAGTATTAAATTCGTATCGCGTATTTCGTATTGGATAAAGAAATAGAAAAAGAATTAAATATTTTTTCGAATGAGGCAGGAGTAAAAATGAATATAGATGAAAAAATAAGATATGCCTTTGAACATACTGAAATATTAAGAAGACCTAAACAGCTAATATCTACTTTTGGTTCCTCGGTAATTCATTATTATGTTCTAACTGAACCAGTATATTCTGAATTTACCAAAGATAATTTAGAAACTGTAGTTAGGGAAGGAAAAGTTAGCTGGTATCAACCCAAATTACTTACCCCTTCTTATATGTTTAGGATAGAGGGGTTTAGCGGCGAAGCTAAAAAGGCTTTTGAAATACTGGCCAGCCAATATCCTGATTTAGCGGGAATTCTTTATAAATTTAAAGTTAACAAAGAACTTGACGAAATGAATTTCGTTTCCGGTCCTTTGTTAACCGTAGCAGAAAATATTAATAATGAAATTGATAAAAAGGGGGATACCCTTTGTGCCGTTATTAAGGGTGTAGCCGGTCTATGGGACGTATCTCTTTCGAAGTTTATTTTAGATATGATGGTTAGAAGTGTTTATACAGCTCAGGTACCTGATTTTAGAAGAAGAGGGTTTATAGGAGTAAACCAGATTGGTCAAGCTATTATCTCTAAAGATAGATATGGTATCCCGGTAGCTGCCCGAGAAGAAATAGAAATATTATTTAAATTAGTGGAAAAAAGAGAATTGGAGCCGGTTGAATTAAAAGAAGAACTGGATAATTGGGGATTATTCGAACATTATCAGGATAGATTTTTTAATCTCTTTAAAAAGAGGTAATAAAATAACTAAAATAAAAAGTTCATTAAAAATTGTGATGAAAAAACTTCTAAAGTTGCTAAATTAAAACTGTTTCCTCTTCTTTTCACTGAAATATAGAAAATACATTAATACTGCTGCTACTATACTTAAAAAGCATATTGCCGGCCAAATATTATTAATTCCATATTTTCTTATATAATCTCCGCTAATTAAGGGCCCCAAGGCGAATCCTGCTCCCATTATAACCGGTATAACCGCATTAAACCTCCCCCGATGAGACATCGGAGTATGATTTGCAATGTAAACATTTGTATTGGTTGTGACTAATATTTCTCCTATACTCCAAATTATCGTAGAAAACAATAACCAGGCTAAACCGGTTATAAAGAATATCACGCCAAATCCAACAGCGTATAATAGTCCAGCTAAGGCTACATTAAGCACTGGTTTTATTTTATGGGTAAGACTTATTATAATTATGGTCAGACAAGATACTACAAGCGCATTAGTGGTCATAATTACCCCAAACATTTTTGGCCCTTTATCTCCAAATAGCTCAATAACCTGAATGGGAATACTAAAAGTCGTCTGAGCATAAACAAAACTATAAATTAAAGATATCAGGGTAAACAATAAAAGTCTGGGTCTTTTCCGTAAGACCTGCCACAAATTACCCCTTTCAGCTTTTTCATAATTATTTCCCAGCTGGTAGCTCTCTTCTATCTTTTCTTTTGAGGGAAGAGTCTCTTGAATAAACAGATAGACCAAAGTTAAAGAAGCAAGGGTAGTGGCAGCATCTCCTAAAAATATCCACATTAAATAATTATTATATAGAAATCCGGCAATTAATGGCCCCACAGCAAATCCAATATTATTACCTAAATACAAAAGAGAGAAGGCGGCCTTTCGGTTACTCGGATTAGTCAAATCTGCTGTCATGGCAGTGCTGGCGGGTTGGGCAGCCCCCAGAAAAAACGCAGATAAAATCAAGAATCGGGGAATTATAAATGAATTATTTAAAAATGCGCAAGGTATAAGACAAATTGCTGCCAGTCCCTGAAATAAAAGTAAGATTCTCTTTCTTCCTAACCAGTCAGCTAATCTTCCTCCCACTATTAAGCCGGGGAGATGGGCAGTAATAGCAAGCATCACTATAAAACCAGCTTCCCCTTCATCCAGGGATAGTGTTTTAGTCAAATAAATAGTTAAAAAGGGATAAACAAAAGCACCCATCGAGTTTACCATTCGAGCAAAAAATAATATATAGATGCTTTTAGGTAATTTGGTATAATGATTTAGCATTTGAGGTAATTTCATCTTATTGTCTTATTTCTTTATCCTTTGTTTTATCATGTCAAAGACAAAATCGGGTTTTGCCCTTCCTTTGGTATAACGCATAACCTGGCCAACTAAATAGTGTAAAGCTTTTTCTTTTCCTTCATTGAAATCTTCTACCGACCTGGGGTTTTCCTTAATCACCTTATCTATTACCTTAAATAATTCACCTTCATCGGTAATTTGAGTAATTCCGCTTTCCTTCACAATCTGAGAGGCGCCATTTCCGGTCTTAAACATTTTTTCAAAGACATCTTTAGCCATCTTACCGCTAATTATTCCTTCATCCATTAATTTTAACATCCCAACTAATTTTTCTGGAGAAATAGGAGAATCTTCTATCTCTACCTTATTTTCATTTAAATAACGTATTAATTCTCCCATAATCCAATTACTTAAAACTTTACTATTGGAATATAAAGAAGTAGCCTTTTCGTAAAAATCACCCAATGCTTTGCTCGAAGTTAATATCTCGGCATCATATTCGGGAATCTGATAATTTTTGATGAACCGCTCTCTTCTTGCTTCAGGTAATTCAGGAAGATTTCTCCTGATCTCATCAGTCATT
>JAHIPR010000139.1 GCA_018903015.1 bacterium | reverse complement strand
GGCGTAAAATCCGTGCACAGATAGAATGAAAAGTACCCATCCATAAGCCTTTCATCATATTTCTATTGGAAATAACTTTACTTAACAATTCAATCCTATTTTTCATCTCTTGAGCAGCTTTATTGGTAAAGGTAACAGCTAATATATTTCCGGCATCTATTTTCTTCTGAAAAATTAAATAAGCAATCCTGTGGGTCAGAACTTTTGTTTTTCCACTACCCGCACCGGCAATAACTAATATGGAAGCTTCTTTAACTTTTACTGCTTCTTGCTGTCTCGAATTTAAATTATCTAATATCTTCATTTTTTTCTTCTATAACTCCAATTTTCCTAAGTTTTTCTTCTAAAGTTGGCATATGATTTCCATTCCAGAATATTTTCCCGCAATTAAGACATCTTTTAAACCAATAACCTCTCCCGCGGACATCTAAGGGAACGTCTCCCTTAACCTCCTCTTCTTTAATTTTTTGCAAGAAATTATTACAATTTGAACATCTACTAAATAGATTTTCTTTATTTACTTTTAATTTCAATTCTTTTATAATTTGTTCTAATTGCCCGTCAAGATCATCTTTGTCAAGATAAAAAATCCAGGGTAATTTTCTTAAAAACTTTACCCTGGATAACAAAATTCTATACTCTCCTTTAGTCAGATGAATAACTGATATATAATCATTTTGAAAATACAGGACATCAAAACCTAAAATCCTGAGCAAAATTGCTAATTTTTGCAATCTATATACTACAAAGCGATTTTCTTTCATAATTTATTTTAAAATCTTTTCTATTCTATTTAACCCCTCTTTAATATCTTCTAAAGATGCAGCATAAGACAACCTTAGATATCCTTCTGCTTCGAATGCACTACCCGGAATTAAAGCGACTTCCGCTTCCTTTAAAATAAAATTAGAGAGGCCAAAAGAATTACTAATCTCCTTGCCGTTATATTCAATTCCTCTATCTAATATTTTACTTACATTAGGAAAGGCGTAAAAAGCTCCGGTTGGGTTGAGACAGGAAATTCCTTCTATTTCATTTAATCTTTTTACCATATATTTCCTTCGCTCATCGAATGCTTTTCTCATCTCTTCGATAGCATCTTGTTTCCCGTTTAAAGCCTCCACGCTGGCTTTTTGAGCAATAGAATTGGGATTAGAAGTACTGTGCCCTTGGATTTTGGACATTCCTTTGATAATATCTTCCGGACCCGCAGCATAGCCAATTCTCCAGCCAGTCATAGCATAAGATTTGGAAACTCCATTTATAGTAATAATTTTTTCTTTTATTTCATCACTTAAGGAAGCTATGCTTAGATGTTTTGTATTATCATAAACCAATTTTTCGTATATTTCATCACATATACAATAGATATTATATTTTAAGAGAAGCTGTGCTATCTTTTTTAATTCCTCTTGTTCATAAACAGCTCCGGTAGGATTATTAGGGCTGTTTAAAATAAGTAATTTGGTTCGTGAAGTTATCTTTTCTTCAACCTGAGCAACAGATAATTTAAAGTCTTCCTCCTGATAAGTATTGATAAAGATGGGAACTGCTCCCGCAAATTTAATCTGCTCTGTGTAACTAACCCAGCAAGGGGTAGGTAACAATACCTGGTCACCTGGATTACAAATAGTTAAAATTGTATTAAAAAGGCACTGTTTTGCTCCATTAGATACAATTATCTCTGAAGTTTTGTACTCTATTTCATTATCTTTCTTAAGTTTTTCTAATATAGCTTCTTTAAGCTCAATTATTCCTGAATTTACGGTATAGTGGCTAAACCCTTCTCTAATAGCAGAAATAGCCTTTTCTCTAATATTTTCTGGAGTACCAAAGTCAGGTTCACCTGCTGCAAAACTGATTACTTTCTTCCCTTCCTGTTTCATTTTTAATGCTTGGGCAGTAATAGCCAAAGTCTGGGATGGATTTATATTTTTTACTCTTTCTGAAATAGTCATCTTTTCCTTTCCTTTCTTTTGTTGTTTATGGTGTTTATGGGGTCAAATCTTTATTCTTGACAAATAAAATTATTATGGTCAAATTTCGCTATTTGTCAAGAATAAAGATTTGACCCCATTTACTTTTAGATATAATCAAGCCAACTTAAGTATTTCTCTTCTTCCCCTTTAGCGATAGCAAAAAACTTTTTCTGAATATTTTCAGTTATTGGGCCACGCTTACCTTCACCGATCTGATAATTATCAATTTCTCTGATGGGAGTTACTTCGGCCGCTGTACCGGTAAAAAATACCTCATCAGATATATAAAGTTCATCTCGACAGATATACTTCTCTTGAAATTGATATTTCATATCCTCTGCAATTTTTATTATAGAATCTCGAGTAATTCCTTCTAACACTGTGGCAGTAGGAGTGGTATAAATTACTCCATTTCTAATCCAGAATATATTCTCACCTGATCCCTCAGTTACAAAGCCTCTTGTGTCTAATAAGATAGCTTCATCTGCCCCTGCTTCAATTGCTTCCATCTTTGCAAATATAGAATTGATGTAATTTCCACAAATTTTAGCTTTTTGAGAGGTGGAATTTATATAACTTCGGGCATAACTCGAAATCTTAGTTTTAATCCCTTTCGCTAATGCTTCCTCACCTAAATAAGCACCCCATTCCCAAACAGCAATAGTACAATTAACTGGACATGTGAAGGGATTTAGACCTAATTGTTCAAAACCACGATAGATTAAAGGACGGATATAACCACTCTTAAGCTTATTCGCCTTTATAGTATTTTTAATGGCTTCCCTAATATCTTCTTTTGTATAAGGAATATCCATTTTTAATATTTTTGCAGAATTAAATAAGCGTTCAATATGTTCCTTTAATCTAAAAACTGCGGTCCCACTCTCGGTCTCGTAAGCCCTTATACCTTCAAATACTCCACTTCCATAATGCAGGGCATGAGTGCATACATGAACTTTTGCCTCATCCCAATCGACCGTTTTCCCATCCATCCAGATTTTTTCGGCTTTCATTTTTACTTACCTCCTTCTCGAAACAAAGTTTTAATAATTTTAACACATTTTTACAATAATTACATACATATTATTTATTAAATATATGCAGGGGTTAAAATAAGGGGACTAAGAGGCTAATTAAAATTCTTAATTCAGCTCTTCTAATTGTACTTTTTGTATCTTAAAAAAATCATGGTTAAGAATAATTTTGGCTATTCTCTCTACTTTTTCCGGTGAACCAGTGGTGTAATAATTTCCTTCACCTTTCTCCTCTTCTTTTAAGATTCCTTTTTGGCTTAGGATTTTTTTTAAAATTAATGAGGTACTGACAGCTGGATCAATTAGTATTACTTCTGGGCCCATAATCTCGGAAATTACTTTTTTTAAGAAAGAATAATGGGTACATCCTAATATTAGAGCATCAATTTGCGCTTCTTTTAAAGGTTTTAAATATTCTCGGGCAACTTCGTAGGTTTCAGGTGCAGTAAATTTACCGGCCTCAACTATAGAAACAAATTTAGGGCAAAAATTAGAAAAAACTTTTATTTCAGGAGCAACTTTTTTAATCTCTTTAGGATAAGCT
>JAHIPR010000138.1 GCA_018903015.1 bacterium | reverse complement strand
TTGTAGATTAACCGCCAAACTCGATTCAAGAATCGTGACGCTCCTTCCATCCCTTTATCCGTCCATTCCATATCTACTTCCGGAGGACCGACAAACAGCATCATTACTCTGGTAGCATCAATACCGAATTTTGAAAATATTTTTCCCGGATTAACTATGTTACCTTTTGATTTAGACATCGCTGCGCCATCTTTGCAGACCATCCCCTGAGTAAAGAGCCTTTTGAAGGGTTCTTTAAAATTGACATATTTCAAATCATACAGAGCTTTCGTAAAAAACCGAGAATATAGTAAATGCAGTATGGCGTGCTCTACTCCACCGATATACTGGTCTACCGGCATCCAGTATTTTAATTCTTCAGCATCAAATGGCGCTGTATTAATTTTAGGAGAACAAAATCTAAGGTAGTACCAGGAAGAACAGACAAAAGTATCCATGGTGTCTGTTTCTCTTTTGGCTTCCTTACCACACTTTGGACAAATTGTATTGACAAATTCTTTACTGCTTGCCAGTGGTGACATACTTTTGGGTCTGAAATCAACATCTTCCGGCAGCAAAACCGGTAAATCACCTTCAGGTACGGGAACCATCCCACAATCGAAACAGTAAATTATAGGAATAGGTGCACCCCAATAACGCTGACGCGAAATAAGCCAATCTCTTAATCTAAAATTGACCTCTCTCTCCCCAGAGCCTTTTTTAATCAAATAATCAATTATGAGATCTAATGATTTACTGCTTGGTAAGCCGTTAAATTGGCCGGAATTAACCATAATACCTTCTTCATCAAAAGCAGCATTCATAGTATCAGATGTAACTTCTTTATCCTCTGGTTGAATAACTATCCTGATGGGTAAATTATATTTTTTGGCAAATTCAAAATCCCTTTGGTCATGAGCCGGAACTGCCATTACCGCACCTGTTCCATAGTCCATTAACACATAATTTGCTAACCAGATGGGAATTTCCTCGTTATTAATAGGATTTATCACATATTTACCGGTAAAACATCCTATTTTTTCCGTGACCCCTGATAGTCTATCTATAGTACTCTCTTTACTTACCTCTTCTTTGAAACTCTTAATTTCATCTTTATACGGGGAATCTTTTATTATTTCTTCTACTAAGGGGTGTTCGGGAGATAATAGAAAATAAGTTGCTCCATAGAGGGTGTCGGGTCGGGTAGTAAAAACCGGAATAGTTTTATCACTCCCCTTTATGGGGAATTCAATCCTTGCTCCCTCGCTCCTGCCTATCCAATTTCTCTGCATAGTTAATACTTTCTCCGGCCATTCCTCTAAGCATTCTATATCATCGAGTAACCTCTGGGCATATTCGGTAATCTTGAAAAACCATTGGGACAACTCCTTTTTAACAACTTCAGTATCACACCTCCAACATTTTCCGTCTATTACTTGTTCATTAGCTAATACTACATTACAGGAAGGACACCAGTTAACTACTGCTTTTTTCTTATAAGCTAATCCTTTTTTGTATAACTGTAAAAACATCCACTGAGTCCACTTGTAGTAATCCGGATCACAGGTGGCGATTTCTCTATCCCAATCATAACTGATACTCATATTGGTTAGGGTATTTTTCATCTTTTGAATATTGGTTTTAGTCCAGATTGAAGGATGAATTTTATTTTTTATAGCAGCATTCTCCGCAGGTAAACCAAAGGCATCCCAGCCCATAGGATGCAGGATATTATATCCTTGAGAATGTTTATATCTGGCCACTACATCACCGATAACGTAGTTTTTAACGTGTCCCATGTGAGGCTCTCCTGAAGGATAAGGGAACATTTCCAAAACATAATATTTAGGTTTTTTATAATCGACATAAGATTTAAAAAAATTATTTATTACCCAATATTCCCGCCTTTTTTTTTCGACTTCACTAAAATTATATCTATCTTCCATCTTTAAATATCCCTCCTTAAAAATAAAAATCCCGTCTCAGGCAACTAAATAAATTATTACCAGGGACGAGATTCTTCTCGTGGTACCACCCTTGTTCAGTAGATTTTATATAATATAATTTGGTGGAGCTGGCGGGAATCGAACCCGCGACCTCCTCCACGCCAAGGAGGCGCGCTCCCGACTGCGCTACAGCCCCACATTATCTACTCTTATTAAACAATTAACGCTTGTTAACGTTGTAAACTATATTT
>JAHIPR010000137.1 GCA_018903015.1 bacterium | reverse complement strand
TCAGTATCAAGGAACTACTAGCGCGAATCCGAGTAGTTTTACGTCATAGTACTGGCAATAAAAAAGAAGATGCTCCTGTTTTATACCAGGTTGCCGATTTGGAGGTTGACATAGAGAAGCATAAAGTAACGCTGGAAGGCAGGGACATACACTTTACGCCGATGGAATATAATGTACTGACTTTGCTTATAAAAAATTCTGGCAAGGTATTGACTCATAAATATATATTAAAGGAAGTATGGGGGGCTTATTTAGATAGTGATCTACAGACAATGCGGGTATTCATGGCCAGCATCAGGCGAAAGCTCGAGAAAACCCCGGCAAAACCCAGATACATTTTAACTGAAGTAGGAATAGGATACCGATTTGCTGATGAGTAATTATGCCATATTTGAGTGATAAGCATTCGTTCACATACGGATGCTTTTTTATACAATCTTTATATAAACATTGAAATACTTATACTCTCTTTATAAGATCCTCGATATAATTATTGTGATGTGAAAACAATGATTATCGAGGTGTTTATTTTATAAATGAACTTTAAAGCAGTTGGAAACACGTTGGGAAAATTATTAATGTATTTAAGTACATTAATGATTTTTCCTCTTTTATTTGCCTATTACTATAATGAAAAAAACTCATTTAACGCCTTTATATGGTCTATCATTACTACATTTCTAGTCGGCCTTGCTTTACAAAAAATATTTTCTTTTAAAAACTCCATTGGCAATAAAGAAAGTTATCTTATTGCCACTCTTGGCTGGGTATTTGCTTCAGCGTTTAGTGCCCTTCCGTTTCTCTTCACCAAGACTATACCTAACTTTCTTGACGCATATTTTGAATGCATGTCCGGATATACTGCAACAGGTGCTACGATCTTAACTGATATCGAATCCAATCCTCTTTCCATTTTACTTTGGCGGAATGAAATTCAATGGGTTGGAGGCATGGGAATCATTCTTTTGGTTGTTGCTTTACTGCCTATGCTTGGTGTAAGCGGAATGAGATTGGCCAAATCTGAATTTCCGGGATTTGAACTTGATAAAATAAAACCAAGAATTGTTGAAACGGCAAAAACAATATGGTTAATTTACATTTTTATTTCTATTGGAGAAATTGTATGCTTATATGGATTTGGCATGCCCTTATTTGATGCAATAACAAATACCTTTGGAACCATGCCAACTGGTGGTTTTAATCCTAGAAATGCCAGTATTGCTTATTATGATAATGTTATTTTTGAAATTATTATTATGATATTTATGTTTATCTCAGCTGTTAATTTTAGTTTGCATTATAAATTTTTACATGGAGATAAAAAAATACATTTTAAAGATCCAGAATTTTTGTTTTTTACATCTATTGTCTTAATTTCGACATTATTAGTAACTTTACAACTTAGATTCTCTATTTATGATTCCTTGCTTAGTGCATTAAGATATGCCTCTTTTCAGGTTGTTTCAATAGTTACAACCACCGGCTTTATAACAACAGACTATAGTCTTTGGCCTCCATTTTCGCAACTAATTTTGGTTTTATTGATGTTTCTGGGTGGCTGTGTCGGATCTACTGCTGGAGCTATTAAAAGTGTTCGACTGCTATTACTTCTAAAACAAGCAAAACAAAGTTTTGATAAATTGCTTCACCCCCATGCGATAATCCCAATGCGATTAGGAGGAAAAGTAATTTCTGATGATATAATGCAAAGCATCAGATCCTTTTTCCTTCTTTATATTTTTGTTTTTGTTATAGGAGTATTTATTATCACTGCTACAGGATTAGATATAACCAGCGCAATAGGGGCTGTTGCTGCTACTTTAGGAGGCGTGGGACCCGGATTAGGATTAGTGGGTCCTGCCCAAAATTATGCCTTTATTTCTTCTGTTGGTAAGATTACCTTGATTATTTGCATGCTATTGGGTCGTTTGGAAATTTATACTGTTCTTGTTTTACTCGTACCGGAATTTTGGAAAAAATCTTCCTCATCGTTCTAAGTTTAAAGGTTAGTTTAAAATTTGATGGGGTACTAAAAACTTACCCAACAGTAAGAAAAAGGTCTACATTTACCTAAAATACAAGAGAAAATATCCTTTAAAAAGGGGGTAGCTACACCCATAGATACTGAACTATAACGATAACCTTCCCGAAGGCCAAGATCATATTTGCGCCCAATACATTTGCAACATTGTAGGATCTTTTTTGTTCTATAATGTAATACATTTATAATATTCTTCAGAAATTAAAAGATTCAGGCTCCGATGTGGACGAATCCTTCCTTTCATTATAATATAAACCTCTTTTTGTTTTTTCTTTATTTTTCTTCTCGCATCCTAAGAATAGTGCATATGTATTTGAACTTATTCAGTTACAGAAAAGAAAAAAGCCCTTCAGCAAAATGCCAAAGGGCTGGAAATTATCTGGCTCCCCCTATTGGAAACGTTTAGAACTTTTAAAGAGGATATGGCAATAGAAAATATTAGATTAAATCAGTTAATTCTTCAATATTAGAAGCAAAATCTAAAAAATAAAATTAATAAGATATTCTCATACTAAATTAATTTTTATCTATTTTTCAGCATTCCTTTAAAAATCGTTAACAATTTTTGGCTTTTAACCTTATAGTTGGAGTCTTTTTCATATTTAACGTTTGATCTAGAAAGTATATTTATGTAATATTCTAAGTTTTTTTCTGAAAACTGTTCTTTGAACAATAACTTAGCAAGTTTATAAGTATTATCAAACCTTTCTTTCCTTTCTTCACTTTCTTCCCTTTCTTTCATTGATTTAACAACATATACTCCAACTTGTCCAAAACTCCAAGGATGTCTGATAACATTGTCTATCCTATACTTTTCTTCAACAAAAGGTAATAAAACAAATATTAATATTATTGCCCATATTTGATGATCAACTTTAGGAAAAAGACCATTAGCTACCTCATTTAAATTAATATCAATATCCTCTTTAGGTTGCTTAATCCTTTCTTTAGCCCAATTACAAAAATTTACGTGTGAATAAACTGGTAAAATACTCTCATTGTAATTTTCATAGATAACTTTCCATCTTTCAGGATAACAAGACCACATATCATTTATTTTAGGTATATTACTAATTTCTGTAAAAAAACCGAATAAAAATTATTAAAAAAATATTTTAAATATTTTAAATAGCTTTTTTGAGCATTATTAGATTTTCCAAGAATTCCTTCTATATGTAATTCTAGACCAAGAAAATATGAGTCTATGTCTAACCACTCTTTTAATGCACGCTTTTCATATTCCAAAAATATGAAGTATAAAATATTTTTTATTTTAAAGTAATTAGTCAAAGAATTTTTAGATTTACTTGCTCTAGTCATGTTATCTTTATTGTTTTTCTTTAATTCCCATATTAAATAATCCCATTCTAATATTTTAGGTAAAGCTATCTCATTCAGTATTGGGAAAAATATTTTAGGATTATTTAAAAATATTCTAAAATCTCTTAACAATTCTGAAGTTAATTTATAATTTATTTTTATATACTGTTCGATTTTCATTGAAAATATCTTTAAAAAATCTATCTCGCTTTTCACGTCCATATCATCTTTTTGCCAAACAGAGCGCATTGACTCTATTAAATCTATTTCATTTTTTAAATTACTTAAATAATTAATTCTATATTTATATTTATTTCCTTATTATCCAGGAATAAGATTTTTTTAAAATAGTTATCATTAAAAAAATCCCAGATATCCATAAAATTAATTCAATAATCTTAAATTCAAAGGTAGAAATATGCCAAAATAAAGCAGGCAAAAATATTAAACCCAATATTATTAAAAATAATATTGGCCGGAATATTCCATCTAAAATAACATTTTTATCTAATTCAACATATTCTCTTTCTTTACTAAACATAGCAATGGATATTGGTATCAAAATTGTTAATAATGCAATTCCAATTGTATGGAAAAAACTTGGTAAATTTGATGGGTTTTCTATGAATTTATAAATAAAATCCATAATAATAAAGATTTTTCCCTTTCTTAATATTTTGTTTTTAACTTATAAAAATAAGTTTAAAAACTCGAACACCATAAAAAGACATTCCAAATAACTTCTTTTATTTACCTAATACGATATATTCTTGAAAAATCCTTCTTTTTTAATAAAAAGCTCTTCGACAAAACGACAAAGGATTAGTTATTTTCTGGAATCTATTTATTTTATATTAATTAATGTATAAGCTAATGGGTTAGGGGTTTATTCACCAGCCTTTTAAGTTTATCGTACCATTCAAAATATTTCTCAGTACAATTTTTTCCTGATTCGATTAATTTTAATTTATTTTCTTTATTGATACCAAAATCAAACGTACTCACTCCTAAGGTATCAACATAAATTGTTCTTTTCCAATCATCTGAATGCAAATGCATACTTGATTGTATATTAAATACAGCAGAAATAAGACATGAAGTATAATTAAATAAACTTTCTATTTTTTTATGATCCGGTTCTTTATAGTTAAGAAATACGGCTATTTCTTTTGCTGAATCGAGTCTAAAACCTAATGTTTCTTTATTGTAAATCCATAAATTTTTTTCATGATTTGTTTCTTTTAATTTTTCATTATATTTTTTGTAATATTTTGGTATTCTCCGATCTACTTGAACATATTTTTCTCGGTCAAATAATTTAACAGGATAATTATTTATTAACCCACCATCCACACAGACATCTCCATCATTTTTTCTTACTGCTGCAAAAAATAATGGTATAGACATAGAAATTCTTACTGCATCTGCAACTGGCATCAAAGGATAATTTTCATGTGAGTATACTTCTGCAAATCCAGTTGAAATATTAGCTCCAATAAAATAAATTTCTTTAAATTTCTCCTCTTTCTTTATATCGTAAATTTCTCCAAACGTTGAATTGGGATTGCCTGTTTTTTTCTCAACTAAACTTTTTATCCAGCGATGAAAACGATCCCCTTTATACCACCCATATTTTTTACTAAGTCTTTTAAAATCCCGCATAAACCCCGGACTATCATCTAAAAAATCTTTAAAATTTAAATCCATTAATAAAGTTTTTAATTCGTTACCTTTATAATTAAGTCCAATTAATAATGCATTTATTGCACCAGCTGAAGCTCCTCCTATCCTTTCAATATTTTTCAAAATGTCTTTTTTTTCTAAAACCTCCATTGATCCAAGATAGGCAATACCTTTTGCTCCTCCGCCTTCAAATACTAAATTCTTAAAACAATAACTCATCATAAATCCTCCTTAATAAAATGTAGATAATATAGTAAATAAAAAAAGACAGTATAAAAAAAATAATTAAATTATTCTCTTACTCTGTCTTTTTACCTGAAAGATTCTTCCTATGTAATTAGGAAATAGCTCTTTTAGTAAACTCTGTATGGGTTCTCCTAAGGCTTAGGAATTGCCCCGTCGGTGCTTTTTTGAATAAAGCTCTCCAGAGTTCTGTCCGGTAACGGTCGTTTTGCCTGAAAGTTTCAATACTTTTGATATCTTACCTCTTCGGCTCCTTTTCTTTTATGATGGAAAGAAAAAGTCTCTCCCGTTACTTTCATACAGGTTATGATATTAAATTTGTTAAAAAATCCATATATTACAATACTACACTTGTTTTAAAAAATCCTTCTTTTTTTTAAAACTTTTTTTAATTTATTTATTTCAATCCAATATATAGCTTTGAGAGTTAGAAAAAGATAATTTTTTATATCTCAATATGGGCTAATTTCGAGTAGTGCTTATAATTTAAAAACTTATTTTTTTATCTTTAATCCAC
>JAHIPR010000136.1 GCA_018903015.1 bacterium | reverse complement strand
GCCATTCGAGCCAGTCTCATAAAATGTCCTTTGGGACCAAGTGATTCATTTTCCAATGCCAGGATTAATATCTCGGTAATATGTATAAAATAATTATTCAAATCCTCTATAATATTTGCATTCCATAAGGCAATTACTACTTGGTTAGCAAAAGAATTTAAAATTTCTTCGTCATTCTTATCAAAACATTCTTTATCTTTTTTATTAATTACTTCCATTACTCCCATAATATCTTTTTCCAGAATTAAGGGAACGCAAATAAGTGATTTAGTTTTGAATTTTGTGGAACTGTCAATACTTTTGTTCCATCTCGTATCTTTAGTAACATCATCAACTATCAGAGACTTTCCTTTTTCTGCTACCCAGCCGGCTATTCCTTCACCAACTTTTACTTTATATTTTTTTATTTCTTTGCTTTTTTTGCCCAGGCTTGCTTTAAAATATAATTCATTCTTTTTTTTGTCTAAAAGTAATATGGAAGCGGCTTCAGCCTTTACAATTATTGCAGCATATTCTATTATTTTATTTAATAGGGCATCTAAATCTGTGGTTCTGGTTAACTCCAAAGAAATATTATTTAAGGCATTTAAGTGCAATATTTGTATCTTTAGTTTTTCTAAATTATTTCCTTCGTTCTGATTAAGAGATATTTCGATTCACTCCTTTCAATCCTTAAGATGAGGCGACCCGTAAAACTTCATCTATAGTAGTTAGACCTTCGCAAACTTTCTTTATACCATCTTCCCTTAATTGACACATTCCTTCCTTAATAGCAGTTTCTCTTAGTTTTCCGGTAGCAACATTTTTGCTAATCAAATCTCTAATATTTTCAGTAATTAGCATCAACTCAAAGATAGCGATTCTCCCTTTATATCCGGTTTCTTTGCAGTAAGGACATCCTTCACCTTTATATAAGGTTATCTCATTGCTGTTTATTTCATATTCATCCAGAATTTTTTTTATATCAGGAGTCATTTTAATCTCTTTCTTACATTTAGGACATATCCTTCTGACTAGTCTTTGAGCTATAATTCCAACTACCGAAGAGGAAATTAAAAAGGGCTCTATTCCCATATCAATTAATCTTATCACCGAACTGGGAGCATCATTGGTATGAAGGGTGCTCAGGACAATATGTCCGGTAAGAGCTGCCTGAACAGCTATTTCAGCGGTCTCTCTATCTCTAATCTCTCCTACCAACATAATATCGGGGTCTTGCCGCAAAAAACTTCTTAATCCAGCCGCAAAAGTAAGCCCGATTTTGGGTTTAGCCTGCACTTGACTGATTCCTTTTAATCTATATTCTACCGGGTCCTCAATAGTCATAATCTTCTTTTCGGTTGAGTTTAGCAGATTTAGCGTGGTGTATAGTGTAGTAGATTTTCCACTTCCTGTCGGACCGGTGACCAAGATTATACCATTAGGTTTTTTTATTAATGATAAGAAATTAGGAAGAATATCAGGAGAAAAACCTAAAGACTCTAATTCTAATAAGATACTCGAGGGATCCAGTATTCTTAAAACTGCACTCTCTCCAGTGACTGCAGGCAAGATTGAAACTCTTATATTAATCTTTCTTCCCCCAATATTCACCTGAATTCTGCCATCTTGAGGTAATCTCTTTTCAGCAATATCCAAATCAGACATTATTTTAATTCGGGAAATAACCGACAATTGCAGGTTCCGGGGGAGAGACATCACATCATGTAATATTCCGTCTATTCGGTAACGAACTTTAAGTATATCCTCGCCAAACGGTTCTATATGAATATCACTGGCTTTCTCTTTAACTGCCCTTAAAATTACCAGGTTAACCAGAGCAATAATGGGAGCTTCTTCGCTTTCACTTATAGCAGAAATGTCAGCTCTCTCTTTTTCTTCTTCTTTCAGTACGGTTATCTGCATATTTTCAATTTTACCAATTACCTGATCCCATTCATCGGTAACTCCGAATACTTCGTCTAAGGCTTTATTGATATCCTCACCGTAGGACAATGCTGACTCGATATCATATCCCAATCTTATTTTTAGTTCATCATGGGCAAAAACATCTAAAGGGTTCGCCATGGCTACGGTCAATTTTTTTTCATCTTTGTCTATGGCAATAAGCTGATGTCTTCTGGCCATCTCTTCCGGGATTAGAACTACTATGGTGGGGTCAATGGTTATATCATTTAAATTTACGTATTTTTCTCCAATTTCATCAGCTAAGGCAAGCATCATCTGGTCTTTTTTAAGGATATCAAGGTCAATAATTATTTTCTGAAGGTCCTTACCGCCGTTATCTTTCTGAATTTTTAAAATTCTATCTAACTGTTCCTCGGTAATTAATCCCTTTTCATATAATATATCTGATAAGAAGTTTCCGGTAATACTCTTATCTGTTGTTCTTTTCATTTCTCATTCATTTCCTCCGTTACTTAAGATGCTTGGAAGTTAAATCATTTTTAATATTATTCCAATAAATATTGCCAATGATGAATTAAGAATTCTTTTTTGATTATATACCTTTTCTATTCTTTCTGCACTCATACGGTAGGGAATATAGCTTATAATTACAAAACATATAAAAATTACTATTATATATTTGTCATCTAAGTACTGCGCTGAGAGAGTCAAAAATAAGCGATAAAATTTATCTATTGTTTGGTTTGCAGGTATTTTAATGTTTAGTATTTTTTCTTTATTTAATTTTACTGGTTCATATGAAATGTATTCTTCTTTTATAAATATAAGCAATACAGGTATAAAAAATATCGTAGCAATATATCCTATTAAGCTTATAATAAATATATCATTATTGTAAAGATGTATCAAGTAATTCAAAAAGGCATTATTAAATGGAGAAATTAATGAATAAATTTTATCAAAATTAAAACTTAATGCTGCAATTATTGATATATGTAAAAATTGATCGAGCAAAAATATTTTTATGTCCTGAGTAGCATTTTTTTTTGAATAGTCTAATTTTATTTTATCAATCACTGTGTGAGACAGAAATATAACCCAAAGTATTATTATAAATTTCGGGGTTTCTAAATAGGGGAAGGCAAAAAGAATAGAAAATATTAATACTATCAGGGTATGAATTAGCACTCCCCATTCAGTATTCATCTTTACTTTGAATATTTGTTTGGTTTGTAAGGGAAAATCTGCTATTATGTGCGCTAATAGTAATCTATAGAATAGATACATAGTTAATTCCTTTCAGGAATTACTTTGGCCAATTGCCAACTTCTTTTTTTATTATACCTTTTTTTAGCCAAAAAGAGATTAGTATTTTTTCTAAATTACGATGAAGGAATGTTCCTATAGAATCCTTTTCAACTATAGGAATGACTAAAATAGTTAGGAGCTTTAATCTATTGCCTCCCCAAATATCGGTAAATATTTGGTCTCCTATTACCACTGTCTCAGATTTTTTTGTATCTAAAATTTTAAGGCCATTATTAAAAGCTATACTAAAAGGTTTAAAATATTTTGAGTG
>JAHIPR010000135.1 GCA_018903015.1 bacterium | reverse complement strand
TTTTAAAATTATCTATTAAATATTAACATAATCGTAAAAAGATAGATAGCACTCTCCGTATCTTCTTTGATTAAACAATCTCAAATTATTTAAATTTTCCATAACTTTTTCTTTTTTGTAATGTTGGGCAATCACCAAACCATTATGTTTCAATATAGTTAATTTCGCTATTTCCAATAAAGAAATGTTTACCAGTCCCCTGTTGTAAGGGGGGTCAAGAAAGATATAATCCAATAGATATTTTTTTTTGGCTAATAATTTTAAACCGGATAAAAAATCTATTTTGTAAACTACAGCTTTTTGGCTGTTTCCTGTCTTTTCTAAATTTTCTTTTATTATTTTTATGCATTTTAATTCTTTTTCGATAAATATTGCTTTTTTTGCCCCCCTGCTTAAGGCTTCAATTCCTACTGCACCGGTACCTGCAAATAGATCTAAAAAACAGCTTTCCCTGACAGATGTCCCCAAAATATCAAATAAAGCTTCCCTCACTTTTTCAGAAGTAGGACGAACAGATAAATCCTTGGGGGATTTTAATATATTACCTTTGTTTTTCCCAGCAACAATTCTCATAATTTTCGTTCACCCTTCTTTTCTATATCCTGAACGCTACACGCTCTACGCTCTACGCTAGTTTTTTATTATAAACTTTAAATTATTTAAATTATTTAAATTATTACTTGCTAAGACTTTATATAATATGATAAAATGTCTACTGTTAGATATTTTTTACAACTGACAGGAGGAAATATAAAATGGCAAAATGTGATATTTGTGGTAAAGGTCCACAATTTGGCAATAAAATAAGCCACTCTCATAGAGTTACTAAAAGAATGTGGCATCCCAATATACAAAAAATAAAAGCAAATATTGATAATACCGTAAAAAGAATTAATATCTGCACTAAATGCTTAAAAGCCAGTAAAGTAAAGAAAAGTTCTTAACCATACCATTCTTTAAGTTTATCAATGATTTCATTAGTTATCCAGTCAGGAGTAGAGGCACCACTGGCAATTCCAACTTTACCTTCAGGATAAAACCATTTATATTTTAGTTGGTTTTTAGTTTCAATATGATAAGTCTTTACTCCCTGATTCTTACCTATTTCTGCTAATCGAGTTGTATTAGCGCTTTCCTTTCCTCCAATCACCAACATCACATCTACTTCTTTTGCCAACTCAAGTACGCTCTTTTGTCTTTCCGTGGTAGATTTACATATTGTATTAAATATTCTTAATTCCTCAGCTCTGTTTAACAGGGCAGATGATAATTTAAAAAAATCATAAATATTTTTGGTGGTTTGAGATATAAAACCAATTTTTTTCTTTATGGTTATCTTCTCTGCATCGGGAATTGAATTTATTACTAAAGCATTGTTTTGAATCGTATCCAATAAACTTAGTACTTCGGGATGTTTCTTGTCTCCATAGACAACTAAAAAATAGTCCTTCTCGTATAAATAACGCGCTATCTTCTGTACTTTTCTAACATATGGACAGGTAGTGTCAACTACCGATATATTTTTTTGGTAAGCTTTTTTAAGCATTGTAGGAGAAATACCGTGCGCCCTGGTTATAACCGTGCTTTCTTCTGGAACCTCATCTAAATTATCTGTTATCTTTACTCCCTTTTTTATAAAATATTCTATAACCTGAGGATTATTTATTATTGAACCCAGCATATACAGGTTATTTTTTCTTGCTTTTAAGGCATTTTTGGCTAAGTTTACGGATTTTTTGACTCCAAAACAAAATCCCATTCTTTTAGATAATATTATTTTCAATTTGTTTTTCCCTACATTCTCTAAATTTTTTTATTATCTTTAAAATTTTATCTTTAACTTCTTCAATGTTTTTGTTTGTAGAATCTATAAGAATAGCATCTTTTGCCTTGATCAAAGGGGCATATTTTCTCTTACTATCAATTTTATCCCTCTGGATTATCTGTTTTTTAACTACTTCGTAATCTATACTATAACCTTTATTTATTAGTTCTCTATACCTTCTTTTAATTCTTTCCTCCTCAGAAGCAGTAAAATAGAATTTTATATCTGCCTGCGGTAAAATTATCGAACCTATATCTCTACCTTCCATTATAATGTTCCCTTTTTCAGCTAATTTTCTCTGCAGATAAATTAATTGTTTTCTAATTTTGGGCAATCTGGCTATCTGAGAAACATTTTGGTCAATCCTGGGATTGCGTATTTCCTCAGTCACATCTTCTCCGTCAACAAAGATGTGATAATAGTCATTTAGGCTCTTGCAATTTGCCCTCTCTATAGTTATAGAAGTATCTGAAACCAGATTGGAAATCATTTCTTCATCGTTTATATTAATATTATTTTTTAAAACCTTCCAGGTTATTGCCCGGTAAATTGCTCCTGTGTCAATATATAAAAAGCCCAATTCCCGGGCAATCAATTTACCCATAGTGCTTTTACCCACAGCAGCTGGTCCATCTATAGCGATTACTAAACCATTTTTTTTCATTAAATCACCCCAAATGAGTCGTTAGTGAATAAAACTAGCGTAGAGCGTACAGCGTTTAGCGTATAGAATAATTAGTATATCGTATTTCGTATCTCGTATATAGTAAAGAAAATAAAAGAGAGAAAAAAAAGTAGGGGAGTATTGCATATGCTCTTTA
>JAHIPR010000134.1 GCA_018903015.1 bacterium | reverse complement strand
CCTGGCATTTGCCATTGAAAGAATGGCTACGGTAATGGTTATTGCCTGCCCCCATGCCTTGGGTTTAGCCATACCTCTGGTCACGGCAGTTTCAACTACCTTGTCGGCAAAAAATGGCCTTTTGATAAGAAATAGAACTGCCTTTGAAAACTCCAGAAAGATAACCACTGTGGTGTTTGATAAAACAGGTACACTTACCGAAGGTAAGTTCGGAGTAAGCCTGGTTGCGGTTACAGACAAGAATTTTGATGAAAAAAAGATTATTCAGTTGGCTGCCTCACTTGAAAAAAATTCTGAACACCCCATTGCCAGGGGAATTATAAGAAGAGCAGAAGAAATCAAAGTTAAGACCATGCCGGTATCAGACTTTGAGGTAATAAAAGGACAAGGGGTAAAGGGGAAAGTAGAAGGGGAAAATATTGCCTTGGTTAGCCAGAGCTATGCGAGGGGAAAAAATTTTGAGATGCTAAAAGAGATGAAGGTTGATGAAACCGGAACACTGGTCTATGTTCTATTGGATAACCGAATAATCGGGGTTATCACTCTTGCTGATAAAATTAGAGAGGAATCCTATGAAGCAATACAGCAGCTAAAAAAATTAGGCATAAAATGCTGGATGCTTACCGGTGATAACAAAGGAATCGCCGAAGAAGTCTCAAATGAGTTACATCTTGATGGTTATTTTGCAGAAGTACTGCCACATGAAAAGCTGGAAAAAATAAAAGAACTGCAGAATAAAGGCGAATTTGTTGCTATGACCGGAGACGGGATTAATGATGCCCCCGCTCTTGCTCAGGCAGATGTAGGGATTGCTATCGGCTCAGGCACAGATGTTGCTGCCGAGACTGCTGATATTATCTTAGTAAATAGCAATCCTTTAGACGTTACTGCACTAATTTTATTTGGAAGAGCAACTTATAGTAAAATGATTCAAAATCTGTTTTGGGCAACAGGATATAATGTCATTGCCATTCCTCTTGCTGCCGGAGCATTGTACAATTATGGTATAATCATTTCTCCGGCTATAGGTGCTGCATTTATGTCTTTAAGCACTATAATTGTAGCTATAAATGCTCAATTTTTATCCATAAGAAAAGAGACTTCTATTACATAATGAACCTTGTCGGTGAAGAAATGGAGAATTTATCAATATGAATTGGAAACTTATAAAGCAAAATAAGGCATTTTTATCAATTACTATAATTCTTTTTTTTATTTTTGGATCAGTGCTATATTTTGGTGGGAATCAAATATATGAGGAAGATGCAAAACGGCAGCACGAGAACGAAGTTCATCAATTGCTTTCCGCCAAGGAGACAATCGAAATATTATTTTCTGACTTTGTACATGATTTGTTTTTTTTAAGAGATATTCCGAGCATTAAAGGTTATGTAGATAGTGATTTTGAATCCATTAAATACAGAGATGAAGTTAAAGAGATATTTTATGGCTTTGCAAAGAGTTATAAACAGTATTATCAAATCAGAATTATAGATTCTTCAGGATACGAAATAGTTGGGATAGACAATAAGCGAGATGGTACTACTGTGATTGTCCCTGATTCCGATTTACAAGATAAGAAGCACCAATACTATTTTCAAGAGGCCATAAAACTGGATAGTGACCAGAGGTATGCTTCTCCAATAGATTTGAATACTGAACAAGGAGAGGTAGAGATCCCTTACCTCCCGGTAATAAGGTTAGCCTCGTCCTTGTTTGACTCTCAGGGAGAAAAGAAGGGGATTTTGATTTTGAATTTATATTTCTCGAGAGTCCTTGAACTTCTACCTGAAAATATGTTCATTCAGACTGAAGAAGGGAATTTAATATCACTAAAGCCAGACAGATCTATTAACTTCAGTAAGTCAAACTATGATTTTGGTGATCATTCCGGCGGGTTGCATATCTCAGATGTAGAAACTATTCACTATTCTGTTGTGGAGTTCCTTCCTGGCAAGAGAATGATTGTGGCAATATATCACAGCCACCCTTTGTTGAAAATAGCATTACAGAAACTGATATTATCGTCTATCCTGCTTCTTGTCTTATTTCTTTGCCTAATACTGATTGTTGGCTACATAAGTATCTTGAGATTCAGAGAGTTGATAGGGGCACAAAAAGCTATTATATTTTCTCTTGCGGGACTTACCGAGGGGAGAGATCCGGAAACAGGACATCATTTAGAAAGAACAGGTAACTACTCAGTGGTATTGGCAAAACAGTTGCGTAAGGACAAAAAGTACCGAAAACTCATCACTAATGAATTTATTGAAGATCTTTATGATGCCGCTCCTTTGCATGATATAGGAAAAGTGGGAATACGAGATGCCATCTTATTGAAAGAATCAAAGCTAACTAATGAAGAATACGAAGAGATAAAGAAACACGTTCAGATAGGAAAACAGATACTTCAGAACACCATTGATAAGTTCAAACTTAAACAATTATTTTTTATTATGGGCAGAAACATTTGTGCCTATCATCATGAGAAATATAATGGTAAAGGATATCTGGAGGGTCTAAAAGGGCAGGAAATTCCTTTGGAAGCAAGAATTTTTGCCCTGTGTGATGCCTATGACGCAATTAGATCGAAAAGACCCTATAAAGATGAACTGTCACATGAAGAGGCAGTCAAGAGAATCAAGTCTGATAGCGGCGAACACTTTGACCCGGACATCGTGGATGCTTTTCTGAAATGTGAGAAGGAGTTCCTGAAAATAAGCGATGCTTATAAAGATTATAATATATAAAAAGGGTCCATCGGGGAGATAGCTGAAATTTTAAGTATTAATCGAGGTATGGTATCGAGGGTTAAATTGTGACAAAGAACCGTTCCCTGACAAATATAAATAATAGGAGGAATGTAAATGAATATTTATAAATATGCCATGAAGATGGAAAAAGACAGTGAAAATTATTATCGTGAACTTGCTAACAAAACAGGTGATGTAGGGCTCCAGAATATATTAAAAATGTTAGCAAATGACGAAGTTAAACATTATAATATTATTGAACAAATGGTTAAAGCCGATGTAAGTGCAGAATTAGCAGAAACAGATATATTAGAGAATGCTAAGAATATCTTTATTAAAATTAAAGGAAAAAATCTAGTATTTAACTTTGACTTACCACAGATAAATTTCTACCGCAAAGCCCAGGAAATTGAAGAAAAGAGTTATAAGTTTTATACGGAAATGGGTGATAAAGCTGAGATCGAATCACAAAGGAAAATATTTTTAAAGTTAGCAGGACAAGAAAAAAAGCATATGTTTCTACTGGAAAACTTAGTTGAATTTGTTTCCAGACCCGAGACATGGATTGAAAATGCAGAATTTAATCATTTGGATGATTATTAAGATATAAATTATTAGGTAATGTTGTATAAGCAGCCAACTAAATGATAAATTTTAGGAAAAAAGAAATATTAGAAGATAGTAGAGATTAAAATGACTAAAAAGTTAGAAGTATACAAAATGAGTGAAAATAAAAAAAGTTTTTCAATTACTGGAATGAGCTGTATTACCTGTGCAAATACAGTAGAAAATTCTTTAAAAAAAATCGAGGGAATAAAATTTGCATCCGTCAATCTGGCTACTAATAGTGCTTTTTTGATAAGCGAAAAAGATATCTCTTTAGAGAGGATAAGGAAAGCAGTAGAAGAAGTGGGCTATGGTATTTCTACCGAACCAGCAGAAGATTTAGAAAAGAAAAGATATAACCTTGCTCGAAAGAATCTTATCTTTTCCTGGATCATTACTTTTCCTCTATCGGTGTTAATGATCTTTAATATGATTGGTTATACTGTGCCTTATTTTATGTTGATAGAATTAATCTTTGGGGGGATAGTAATTTTTTATAGTGGTAGAGAGACTATTAAGGGAGCCTGGATAGCCCTTACCCATTTTCATACTAATATGGATACCCTTATTTTTATTGGCTCACTTGCCTGTTGGATAACTGCCCTATTAAGTTCATTAGGATTTTCCATCATCTCTTTCGGAACCATAGGTACCATGATTATTACTATTCACCTTACTGGTAGATTTATTGAATCACGTCTTCGAGACAAGGCAGCTAAAGAAATAAAGGCTCTTATTAAACTCCAGGCAAAAGAAGCTCGAGTAATATTTCCCGATGGAGAGTCTACCATACCTATAGAAGCAGTTAAAGTTGGTTTTTTAGTTTTAGTTAAACCTGGAGAAAGGATTCCTGTAGACGGAAAAGTAGAAGAAGGGATCTCTTCAGTAGATGAATCTATGATTAGCGGAGAATCTTTGCCAGTAAGTAAAAATAAAGGGAGCAAGGTAACCGGTGGATCTCTAAACCTTACCGGTAGTTTTAAAGTAAGAGTTGATAAAGTTGGTGAAGAATCTTTCCTCTCCCAGATGATAGATTTAATCAAAGAAGCCCAGGGGACCAAAATACCTATCCAGGCTTTAGCAGATAGAATTACCCTTTGGTTTATTCCCACAATTATTACTCTGGCACTGGTAAGTGGTATAATCTGGTATTTTCAATTTAAGGAATTTCAGGGATTTCTTTCCTATATGCGAGGATTATTTCCCTGGATATTAAATACGGATAGTTCGATTTCTTTTGCAGTATTTGCTTTTATTTCTACTATAGTTATTGCCTGTCCCTGTGCTTTGGGATTAGCTATCCCTATGGCTTTAGTCTCTGGAACCGGGCTGGCAGCTAAAAAAGGAATGATTATTAGAAATGCTGAAGCAATTCAAACTTCTAAAGATATTAAAATAGTCATGATGGATAAAACCGGTACTATCACTCAGGGTAATCCTCATATTATTAATCATTCTCTTTCTAAAGAAGAGATGAAAATTGTTGCGGGAATCGAAAGTAATTCCAATCATCCTTTAGCCAAGGCTATATCCTCTTTTCAAAAATCAGATGTAAAGCCAGAAAAAATTGAAGAGATAAGTGGAGAAGGGGTTAAGGCAGTGGTAAAAGGGGATGAATATTTTATTGGAAAACCTAAGTCCACTGAGAAATATTTAGATCTTCTTGAGGAAGGGAAGATTGTAGTAGAAGTTTGTAAAAATGGCATAAATATTGGGTCGATAGCTATTGAAGATCCCGTAAGGGAAGATTCAGATAAAGCAGTGTTGAAACTTAAAAACTTGGGTATAGACTCAATTATGCTGAGTGGTGATAATCTCAAGACTGCTCAGGCCATAGCTCGCCAAGTGGGGATAAAAAAAGTTTATGCGGGAGTTAAGCCTCAGGATAAACTGAATATTATCAGGGAATATCAACAAAAAGGTTCAAAGATATTGATGGTAGGAGATGGAATAAATGACGCAGCTTCCCTTAAAGGAGCAGATATCGGGGTAGCCATTGGAGAAGGTGCCGATTTAGCTATAGATAGTGCCGATATTGTGATAGTAAAAGGAGGAATATCTCGTATAGTAGATAGTATTGAAATCTCCCGAAAAACCTTTCGAATTATTAGGCAGAATTTATTCTGGGCATTTTTCTACAATGTCATTGTTATCCCTCTGGCTATGGTCGGATTATTACATCCGGCTATAGCCGAAGGAGCTATGGCTATTAGCTCTATCACGGTAATCTTAAATTCTTTAAGAATTAAATAAGGCAGGCAATGTCAAGGGGACCTTTGTCCCCTTGACAACTCTTGAGGAGGAATGTGATGAAGTATAACTTTGATGAGGTTATTGACCGCACTAATTATTATTCCGTAAAGTGGGATGGACTAAAAACTACTTTTGGAACCAAAGATGCGCTCCCTATGTGGGTTGCCGACATGGAGTTTAGGTCACCGAAACCGGTAATTGAAGCTATAAAAAAAGCCGCCGAACACGGCATTTATGGCTATACCTCGAGGCCGGATTCCTATTACCAGGCAATAATTGACTGGATGGAGAGAAGACATCATTGGAAAGTAAAAAAAGATTGGCTGGCTTTTAGTCCGGGAGTCGTTCCTGCCTTAAGTTTTATTATCAGAGCATTTACTCAAGCCGGTGATAAGGTTATTGTTCAACCGCCGGTTTATTATCCCTTTTTTCGAGTAATAGAAAATAATGGCTGCCATGTAGTGAATAATCCCCTAAAACTTAGTAATAAAAAATATTTTATGGATTGGGAGGATTTAGAAAGAAAGGTTGATGACCCCAGAGTAAAGTTATTAATATTATGCAGTCCGCATAATCCGGTGGGGAGGGTATGGCAGAAAGAAGAGCTTATTATACTGGGAGAAATTTGTTTAAAACATAATATTATCGTTGTTTCTGATGAAATCCATGCTGATATTTTATTTGAAGGGCATAAACATACACCTTATGCTACAATTTCACCGGCGTTTGCTCATAATTCAATTACCTGCACTGCACCGAGCAAAACTTTTAATTTAGCAGGACTTCAGACTTCTACTATCATTATTCCTAATAAAAAATATTATAAAATCTATAAAAATATCTTAGATAGTTTAGCCCTTGATGAAAATAATGTTTTTGGACTGGTAGCTTTAGAAGCTGCCTATAGATACGGAGAAGAATGGCTTGAACAATTATTGCCTTACCTAAATGAAAATTTAGAATTTTTGGTGAAATATTTTAGAGAAAGAATTCCAAAAATAAAAGTTATAAAACCGGAAGGAACTTATTTAATCTGGCTGGATTGCCGGCAATTAGGATTAAATACCAAAGATTTAAATAATTTTATGATTAAAAAAGCCAGAGTAGCCCTTGATGATGGATATTGGTTCGGTACTGAAGGAAAGGGCTTTATGAGAATCAATATTGCCTGTCCCCGTTCTTTTCTTGAGGAAGGTTTAAAGAGAATAGAAAGAGCAGTTAATAGTATGTAGAAACCTACCAGGGGACAACCGTCCCCTGGTAGGTTTTAATTTGAGGTAGTAGAAGAAAATGTCTGATAAAGATAGAAAAGAAATAAAATCAAAATTGAAACTAAATGCATTAGGCCATTCCTATAATGATATGTATTTTTTTATTATACCTTTTCTCTTGCCTCTTTTTAGAGAAGAATTTAGCCTCAGCTATGTTCAATCAGGACTAATCTTAACTATTCACGTTGCTTTAAGGTCTATCTTTTCCTTAGTATTCGGATATTTTGGAGATAAATATGAGAAGAAAGTGATTATAGCCTGTGGCTTTGTCTGCTCTTCTATTTTTTTAGGAGGTTTAATCTGGTTAAATAATATCCACACTATTGTTACTTTTTTGTTTTTATTAGCTATCGGTGTTTCAACTTTCCACCCCTTAGCAACTGCCATTGTGAGAGAAAATTCTAAAGCAAACCAGAGAGGACGTTATTTAAGTCTATTTTCAGCTGCGGGAACAGCAGGAATAATCGTTGCAAGTCTATTGTTTGGGTTTTTGGTTCAAATATGGGGATGGAAAATAACCTGCTTGCTGCTCTCTTTGCCCGGTTATTTTTTGGGTTACGCATATCTAAAATCAAAAAAGGATAAAAAAAATCTTAAAACAGAAGCAGAGAAGAAAACCAAGCCAGGGTATATAAATTTATTTTTTATTAGCATGGGTATTCGAAGCCTGGGATTATGGGCTATTCTTTCGTTTCTTCCTATTTACGCTACAGATTATCTCGGTTTAAAACCCGAGGTTTCTGCCTGGATTGTCAGTATAATTTTTATGGGGACGTTAATAGGCAGCCTCATTTCCAGTAGAATTATAGATAAAAACCATCCACTTATCTTGGTATTGTCAGCCACCATTATCACTACTTTCTTGGTCCTTGGTATCACTTTCATTGCCCAACCCTTATCCATTGTCTTACTTATTGGAACATTAGGTATTGTAGAAGGAATATTTTTTCCCTCTCAAAGTACCTGGCTAACTTTTATTTGTCCAGTTATCCATCAGAGTAAAATTTTTGGGATAAGTCTTTTTGTTGAGGGGTTTTCTGCCACAATTGCCCCTACTCTCTACGGATGGATTGCAGATCAAAGCAATTTAGTTTGGGCTTATCGCTTAGCCGCCATTCCTCTGTTTGTTAGTTTCATTCTATTCCTGATACTTCATTTTTTAGAGAGTAAACACGATAAAGCTTATAAAGTGAAACTCAACCTTTCGACATAGAGTATTCAGCACAATGTTTATTTAGCTATCATAAGGAAAATAATTCCTTGTGTAATTTTTTATCTGCCAGAGGAGCCTCTACTGATAGTAATATAAAATAGAGAACCTCCATCTCTATATAAAAGAAAAAAATCAGAAAAATTAAGCAAGAGGAGAATATTTCATGAATTCTAAAGAAAAGAAAATTGATGCAAAAAAGGTTAGAGAGGAAGTAAAAAAAACTTATGCCGAAGCAATATCCCAGAAAAACCTAAGTTGTTGTGGTAGTTTTGAAGAAACAGATTGTTGTGCTAAAGCAAAAGATATTGGCTATAGCGAAGAAGAACTTAATAATTTTCTTACTGATTCTAATATTACAACTTTTGGTTGTGGAAATCCATTAGCCTACAGTGAAGTCAGGGAAGGTGATGTTGTGCTTGATCTGGGACCGGGTGCCGGCCTTGATCTTTTGATTGCTGCCCGTAAGGTGGGACCCTCAGGGCAGGTCATCGGTGTGGATATGACCGAAGAGATGATTAGCAAAGCGGAGGAGAATATCAAGGCTGCAGGAGTCAAGAATGTTGAGGTGCGTAAAGGATTAATCGAGGATCTTCCTGTTAAATCATCTTCGGTTGACTGGGTAATCTCTAACTGTGTTATTAATCTTTCTCCGGAGAAAGAGAAGGTGTTTTTTGAGATTAGTCGTGTACTAAAACCAGGAGGCCGCATGGTAGTTTCAGATATGGTGGGTGAGAACATTCCAGAATGGTTGAGAGAAAATAAAAACTTATACAGTGCCTGTATTTCTGGAGTGATCAGCGAAAAGGAATATCTTTCTGGGTTGCGTAAAGCAGGACTTGAAAAAGTAAAAGTTTCTGAGCGCAAAACATACCAATGGGATGAGTTGGAGTCATTTATTAAATCAACCCCGGAAATAAGCAAGGATATCAGGCGGGTTGTTAGAGGAACAGATATTAAAGTGGCAAGCATTAAGATTTCTGCTTACAAGCCCGCTCTCTGAGGTTCTTAAAAATAAAAAAAGTCTTAATCTAAAAACTGGGTAATGTGTTCAAGATTAAGGCTTTTTAGCATTAGTATTAGTTGTTTGCGTCCTATCCTTTTGAATAGTTTGCCTTTATCAACTTTTTAGTAATTATTTATTCTCTTTTCAAATTTCTTTTCTCTCTGCTTATATTATTCCCCAAAAAAAACAATTTTAGACATGATTATTCCATATAAAAAAAATTTATAAAAAAGGAATTTTTTTACTCGGCAATCCATTTTTATAAAAATGTTTCTTTACAGGACAGAGAATTAATGTTATTATGAAATCGATATCAGAAAGCGCTTTCATAAACAGGAGAAATTATGAAAAAAGTGCTGGTATTAGGAAGTATCAATATAGATTTCGTCTCCTTTATCTCTCGCTACCCTCAACCCGGTGAAACTCTCATCAGCAATGATTTCGGTATCTTCCAAGGAGGTAAGGGCGCCAATCAGGCTATCGCCCTGGCTAAATTGGATGTTCCTACCTTGATGTTAGGCAAAGTAGGTAAAGATATTCTCAGTGATTTTGCCCTTTCCTCACTGCAAGAAAGCGGAGTAGATATTACCGGAATTTCTAAAAGACAGAAAAGTTCTACCGGTTCTGCCTCTATCTGGGTCAATGCCCAGGGTCAGAATTCTATCGTAATCTATCCCGGAGCTAATGGAGAAGTTGACGAAGATTTTATTGTCCAGCATGAGAAATTCTTTGATGATGCCTCCTGGCTTTTAACCCAATTTGAAGTCCCCTTAAAATCAATTCTGTTAGCCCTAAAATTTGCCAAAAAGTACGGTCTAAAGACAGTTATGGATCCTGCCCCGGTAAGAGAAGCAGGCAATAACGATATTTGGGGATTTAGGGGCAGCGATATCTTTCCCGAACAAATCTGAGATCGATTGGAAGAAATTGGAATGAAGAAAAAGAGTACTATTTATGATGTGGCAAAAATAGCAGGAGTTTCTCCTTCAACAATATCAAGAGTAATGAATACTCCCGAAATAGTGGCAGAAGACACTCGCCAGAAAGTTATGAATGCCGTAAAAGAATTGACTTATATTCCTAATATGATGGCAGCAAGCATGCCCAGGAGAAGGACAAACTATATAGGTTTAATAATACCGGATATAACCAATATATTTTTTTCTAATTTGGTAAGAGGGGTTCAGGATGTTTGTGAAAAACATGGATACAGCGTATTGGTGGTGAATTCAGATGATAGCCAGGAAAAGGAAGGTCGTTATTTAAAGCTTTTATATTCCCGGCGGGTAGATGGAGTAATTTTGACGGCAGCTGGTTATCGGGAGGAGGGGTTTTCTAAAGAAGAACTGTCCCTGCTTAAAAAGATGAACATAGTGCTTATTGATAGAGAAATAAATGGAATGACAACTCCCATCGTTAAGGTAAATAATTTCGGTGGGGCATATTCTGCAGTTAAATATTTACTAACAATGGGGCACAAGAAGATAATGTATTTAGCCGGAATAGAAGGGACCAAAACTAATCAGGAAAGAGAAAAAGGTTACCTTGTTGCCCTGAGAGAAGCCCATATAAATTGGAAAAAAGAATT
>JAHIPR010000133.1 GCA_018903015.1 bacterium | reverse complement strand
TCTCGAGTTATGGGGGTACTGCATCCTTTAAAGCTGGTTATTGATAATTATCCTGGAGATATGGTGGAAGAGATGGAATCAGAAAATAACCCTGAGGATCCTACTACCGGAACGCGCAAAATACCTTTTTCCAGGATTCTTTACATAGAACGGGAAGACTTTCATGAAGACCCGCCGAAAAAGTATTTTCGTCTGGCTCCCGGTTGTGAGGTCAGGTTAAAGAATGCCTATATTATCAAATGTGAAGGATTTATTCGGGATGAAAAAACGGGAGAGATAAAAGAAGTACACTGTACCTACGACCCGGAAAGCAAAAGCGGTAAACCGGGTGCTAAACGTAAAGTAAAAGGTACTTTACACTGGGTTTCCGCAGACCATGCTTTGAAAGCGGAGGTGCGCTTATACGACCATCTTCTACTGGACCAGGACGAGGGAGCGGAAGAGCAGGAGGAAGAGAAAGATTTTATAAAACAGCTTAACCTAAATTCCCTGGAAGTGTTAGCTGATTGTTTGGTGGAACCCAGTTTAGCGGGAGCGGCTCCCGGAAACAGATACCAATTCATGCGAAAAGGTTACTTTTGTGTTGATTCCGATTCAACGTTGGATAAGCTAGTGTTTAACCGAATTGCATCTTTACGGGATACTTGGGATAGAATCCTTAAAGCTGAAAAAAATTGAATAATCCGAGCTAATCTGTTATAAATAGATAAGTAAAAAGTTGTTTCAGGTGGAAAATATTTATGGAATTTATAAAAGATAAGAGATTGAATTTTATTATCAGCGTGGCTATTGGCCTTGTGATTCTGTTTTATCTATTAAGCAAGCTACAATGGTTGTTTATATATTTTAGTATAGCCTTGATGTTAGCTTATTTTTTCGATCCGCTTTATAGATATCTTATTCATAAAAAAATTCCGAAGGTATTGGCTATTATTATTGTCTTTGGAATAATAATAACCTTGTTAATCCTGACTATATTTTTTCTGATCCCCAGCGTAATTAACCAACTTAATATTTTATATAAAGAAATTCCTAAATTTATCGAAAATTACCAAAATCTAATTCTATCCATAAAACCGCAGCTATCAAAATTTATAAACCCGGCAGATGTAGAGATTTTGCTCAAAGAAAATTTATCTGAGCTACAGAGGAGCGTATTGGGTTTTTCCCAAACCATTATAATTTATTTATCCAATATAGTCTCCAGTATTACTTTTGGTATAGTAATTATCCCTTTAATCTTATTTTATCTAATGAGGGATATGTTTATATTTAAGGAAAATTTGTATATTTATGTAGCAAGGGAAAATAAAAAAGAATTTAAGGAAGTTCTGGAGGAAATAGATCATATTGTCAGTGGTTTTATTCGTGGTCGAATAATAGTCTGTTTTATTGTGGGGACTTTGATTGGTATAGGACTGTATTTCTTAAATGTGGAATTTGCCTTGATTATCGGAATTGTTAGTGGAGTTTTTAATTTTATTCCTTATTTAGGCCCTATTGTAGGAGTTGTTCTGGCTCTAATTTTTGCTTTGGGTAACCCTTGGTGGTCTTTGTTGATGATTGTAGTTTTATTTGTTTTAGTTAATCAGCTTGAGGCGGTATATCTTAATCCTAACATCTTGGGAAAGGGATTAGGTTTACATCCTTTAACAGTAATCTTATCAATGTTAATTTGCGGTCAGTTGTTAGGAATATTAGGAGTATTAGTAGCCGTTCCTTTAGCAGCCATCTTGAAAGTTTTATTCTTTAGATATTTAGTCCAGGAGGGATAAAATAGGTTATATGAAAAAGACATTCGACATAATTTTAATGACAATTTTATTGATTATTTTATTCCTCGTTTCTTCAGTTTTAGCCCAATCTTCAGAAATAGAGATACTATTAGATAATAAACCCCTCGAAACCGTTGTCCCTTCAGTTATCGAGAATGACCGATTATTTGTTTCAGCTCGTAATGTAGTAGAAGCTTTAGGTGGAAGGATTACCTGGTTCCCAGCTTTAAAGTTAATGACTATAAATATTAATAGTCGTATAGCCCGTTTAGTAATAGATGAACCTTCTTTGGAGATAGATAAAAAGGTAATACTGTTAGAAATGCCAGCCAGAATTATCGACAATCGGGTGATGATTCCCTTGGAAGTAATTAAAATTATTGCCGAAGTAGATATTAAATGGGAGAACCAGGCCAAGACTTTATTTATTAACACCATAAGACCTTATCTGTTAAAAGTT
>JAHIPR010000132.1 GCA_018903015.1 bacterium | reverse complement strand
TTATTCGGACCTGTAACCTTATCCTTACCCTGAAAACCACTGACTATGGTCCCTCCGGTAAAAATCACTAAAACTCGCTTTTTCCGTTGCATTTGTACCTCTTTACTACTTATAATATTCCCTAAAACAGTGGATTTTCGATACTAACTAACTGGTAAATTTGTTATTTTCGTCTAATAAAAAAGTACGCCAGAGGACCCTGCCCCATGTCAGGTTAACTTAAACTCTGCCCAATGATAATTATTAGGCCCTTCTTTTTTCGCCGTGTACATAGCTTTATCTGCACTTTTTATCAAAACCTCTTCCTTTTCCCCATCATCGGGATATAAAGCTATTCCAATACTTGTGTTTACATATATCTGATTATCCTTAATTAAGAAAGGCTCACCAAGAGAATGAAGTATTTTTCGGGCAACATCTACAGCATTTTCTCTGGGCTGTTTAAGTCGGGGCAATAAAATAATGAATTCGTCTCCTCCTAAACGACAAATGGTGTCGGCTTCCCGCAGGAGTTCATTGAATTTTCTTGCTACTTCTTGAAGTAACTGATCTCCAATATCATGGCCAAATTTATCATTAACTTTTTTAAAATTATCCAAATCCAAAAACATCAGAGCAAATTTCTTCTGTTCTCTTTTAGCATAAGCTATTTCCTGTCTCATTCGATCATAAAATAACACTCTATTGGGTAATTTAGTCAGGGGGTCATACAGGCTAAGAAATTTTAATTTTTCCTCTGCTTGTTTCCTCTCAATAGCAGTAGCTATCTGCTGAGAAACAAATTCCATTAGTTTTATATCTTTTTGGGAATAAAGCTCCGGATCAGTGTAGCTTTGCAAAACCATGGAGCCGATAATCTTATTTTCTACCCTTAAAGGAACACCTAACCATATCTGCTTATTAGTTATAACATCATAAGAAACAAAATCTCCCCGGGCAATCAATTTTTTATATTTATTATAATTTAACAGTAATGACTCCCCGGTTTTAAAGATATAATAAAAAATATTATTAGAATCACTGTATTTTGAGATTAAAAAATCCTTATCTTTTTCTCCTGTTTCATCATTACAATAAGAAAAATAAAGTTTATTTTTCTCTTCATCGAATAAAGCAATGTAAAAATTAGTCGTATCGATAATAGTGCTGAGCTCTTCACGAATAACAGGATAGAGTTGCGTTAAGGAAATATCAGAGTTAGCTGCGCGGGAAATATTGTATAATACGTTATTTACTGCTTCACTTGCTTTGCGATTAGTAACATCATTTAGTAAAAATATTTTTCCGGTAGTTTGCTCATTCACCTGGTTTAAAGTAACAGAAACTGAAACATGAATTAACTTATTATTCTTCTTCTTTGCTATTAATTCCAAATTAGTAAAAACACGGCCGCTGCCCAAAATTTGTGTACGCCAATTAGTCAATACTTTTTCAATATGTTTACCTCTCATCTCCTCAAGTTCATAACCAAAAAGTTCTTCAAATTGTTTATTTGCTTCCAGAATAATCCCGTCCATGTCGGTATAGGTTAACGCTTCCGGAGAATTTTTAAATAGGCCGATAAACTCCTGCCTACTTCGTTGAAGTGCTTGTTCGTTCTTCTTAAATCCGAATGTATCACTAAAAATGGGCTGTGCTCTCAAATTTGTTTTATTAATTTTATTATTCGGTTTATTTGGTTCTGTCTTTAACCGCCTGAATTTATTTACCAATTTATTTATATAACTACCGTCTTTTCTTTTTTTCCTCATTAATCCGTCTCTTTTCTTTGAAGTCTAAACAACAGACTTAAGCCCGGCTATCCCGATGAAATTGTTCCCAGGTTACCGGAAAATTTCGCTGATAGCTGTTTTTATTTTGATCCAAAGAACCGTTCTGTATCTCATATTATATAGAATTCACCGTTCTTTCCACAAGTTTGTTTATCTTTATTTTCTTAAATCCTTTCATATAAGTTTCAATAATACCATTGAATGGTTTATACCATTTGGAATCTATCCCATCTATCCCTAAGATTATTCCCAGAACAGTGCCTACTTCTCCGGCATTACAATCTACATCATATCCAAAAGAAGACACAATCCTCATACTTCTTTCAAAATCTCTTTCTCCAAACCATAGTGAGGTTATTACGCCAGCAGTATTGGGATAAAGATGAACCCAATTGTATTTTTTAAAATGGTTCTCAACTTTTCTAAGCACCTCTTCCCAATTTCCAGCTTCCTCACACCATCTTATTACCGTATTTACAACTTCTTTAAATTCAGTACCCTCCGGTATATATTCCAACGACTTCTTGATAATACTCCTTGGCTCATCATAGATAAAAGCCAGGCTGGTAAGTACTGCACTATGTATTCCCCCGTATATCCCATTCCCACTGTGAGATATTTGAGAATCTAAAAAGGCAAGCCTTGCTGCCTTGCAAGGTTCCCCCGGAGAAATAAGACCCTGCACCATACATCTCATCTGGGCACCTATCCATTCCTGATAAGGATTTGCAATCCGCCCGGATAAAGGAGGATAAATCCCCCGTTTGAGATTCTCCAGGGCTACATATTCCGCAGACCAACCGAAGGGGATATGAGCAACCCATTTTAAGGCTATATCTTTAGATGTTATATTTTGTTTGAATTCCTCGTAAGCTAATAAAAATGCTATTTCATAGGTAATATCATCATTAATAGTACTGGGCTTATATAAGTATGTTCCTAATTTATCTCCAAAAGCATGAATTAAGGCATCATGAGTATAACCCTCAACAGCTGTCCCCATCGACCCCCCACATATCTGGCCTACCCAACCACCGTAAATTTTATCTCTTAAAACATCTGGAGATACACTGATATCTTCATCTTCTGGAAAATGTTCGGCTATCTCCTCCCATCCAAGAGGACGTTTGAATCTATGATAAGGATGACCGGGGATATCTTTTGCTTCATTTAATAAATGGAATATATTAGAAGTGATGGCTCCCAGAGATACTAGGTCATTTTTTCCCAAAGCTTGAAAACCATCTTCCAGTAATCTTTCCGCTTCAGTTATGTCCTTACCCATATTTTCTACTGACTGTACTGCTCCCACCACTAAATGCTCCAGAGCACCCGAACCAGGGACAAAACTCAACCAGAAGAGTTTAAGAAGTTCCTGATTAAATTTTTCAAAATTGGAGATACCTCCCCAGCCGGGTAATTTATTTGTCTTAGGCTTTGCAGAATTCAATAGATCATATTCGATCTTCCAGGCTTTTTTTACCATAATTCATCCCTCTTCATTTATTCTTTTAAAAATCATCTTCCAAATTCCTGCATAGGCTTTTCATCGGTCCTCTGTAAAAGCCTTTCTTTAATCCTGTTGGCTTCTTTTACCACCTCTTTGACATCAATGGTTAAGAGCTTACCCCCTCTTACTACCACCTTCCCGTCAACAATAACTGTATCAATATCTCTCTGAGAAAGTGAGTAAAGGATATTCGCAAAGATATTTATTTCAGGATTCATGCTTGGAGAATCTTTTCTTATAAACATCTTCTGGAAGAAGATTTTTTTCATATACCCAGATATATTTATTGAACCAATCCAAACTATTTACATCTTCTGCACAACCTCTTAACAAGGTCATTTTTTATAATCATATTTCCTTTTACCCCCGATCAAGTTCTTTAATAGCCTTAAAGGTCAACTCTTTAAATTTTTTCAGATCGAGGTCAAAAGCTACCTCAACATTGGGAGCCTTTCTGGTAACTCCATAAACATCAACCACCGTCTGCCCCCGGGTGAACTCTCCTCTGGTTTCTATGTCCACATGTACAAATTTTGTATTTAAAACCGTTTCATCAATTACATAAGAAACGGCAAGGGCATCATGTAGTGGTGCCCCATTAAAACCAAAAATTTCATGATTGGCTCGGGCAAAAAATCTTAAAAGAGAAGCAACCACTTTAGAAACTTTGCCATTTAACTTCTCCAATTTATCGATATCCTCAAAAGAAAAGAGAGCTTTATTAGTAACATCAAGGCCCACCATAGTCAGTGGTAAACCTGATTCGAAGACTATCTTGGCTGCTTCCGGGTCCACATAGATATTGAATTCAGCAGCCGGAGTAATATTTGAGTCAAAGACTGCCCCTCCCATCAATACAATTCTTTCAATCTTCTCACCAATCTTCGGTTCACGTAAAAGTGCTACCCCGATATTAGTCAGAGGCCCCACAGGGATAAGATATAATTTCTCCTTAGACTCGAGTAAAGTCTTTATAATAAACTCTACCGCATGAAGAGGAGAAGGCTTGACCTCAGGCACAGGTAAGTCTGCACCATCCAATCCTGATACTCCATGAATTTCGGGAGCAGTCACCAACTCCTGCAAAATGGGTTTATTAAATCCCCGGGCAACTGGAACATCTTTTCGGTCAATCAAGGTTAAAATCTTCAAGGCATTATTGAAGGTCTTTTCCCCCTCCTGATTCCCGGCAACTGTAGTTATCCCTGTTACCTTCAGTTTATCTGAAGCACAGGCTAACATTATAGCAATCATATCATCATGGCCTGGGTCACAATCTATTAAAACTTTTTTCATATTTCCTCCTTTTTGCTCAGAATTTTCTTTCTTCTACTTAATCTTATTGAATATACAGCTAAAGCAACTACGGTTACGAAATAGGGGAGAGAGTGTATAAATTCTGAGGGTATTTCTAAGGGAGCAATATAGATAGCTATAGCATTAACAATTCCGAAAAAGAGTGCCCCTAAAAATGTTCCCAGAGGAAAATTTCCCCCTAAAGCTGCAGCAGCAATCGCAATAAATCCTCTCCCGGCAGTCATATCTCGAGAAAACCAGGAGACATAACCCATTGAAAGATATAAGCCTCCCAAAGAACCAAAGAAACCAGAAAGCAAAAGAGAATATAATTTAATTTTATTTATATTTACCCCTACTGATTCTGCAGCATCAGGATTCTGTCCCACCGCTCTAATTCTTAAACCCAGCGAGGTTTTGTAGATTAAATAATAGAATAAAGCCACTGATACCAGGGCAAAATAAGTAAGAACATTGTGTCCGCTTATTATCTCTCCCAGGATAGGTATTTCTTTTATAATCGGTATCTGCAGGGAGGGGAAGATCAAGCTTTTTACAGAACTCGAAGTCCCTTTATCATGGGTAAAGATGTATAAAAAGAATATAGTTATTCCGGAAGCGAACATATTTAAAGCTATAGCAGCGATAATTATATCTGCCTTTAATTTGAGATGAAAATATCCTAATAAGGCACCCATCCCGATACCAACCAGAATACCGCCTATCAAAGCGAGTACTAAACTTCCGGTGAAGGCACTTATGATGACCCCAAAAAAAGCAGAAATCAGCATTATTCCTTCCAGGCCTATATTTATAGAACCAGAAAGAACAGAAATTGCTACCCCTATCGCTGCAAATAATAGAGGAGTAGTAACTCTGATTATGGCAAATACAAATTGAGGAGAAAGTATACTTTTAAGTAGAGGGTTCATTACCTACCTCCTTTGCTTTGGCTTCTCTAACTGTAATCTTATATTTCCAATTTGCCAGAAAAGCTTCGGCAGTTATAAGAAGTATTATTATTGATTGAATCACCGTGATCATCTCAGAAGGTATATCTGAAAGAAGATTTAAAATTCTACCACCAACTCGTAAGTAAGCTAAGAATAAGGAAGAAAGAATAATTAACAGGGGATTATTCCTTCCGATAATAGCCACAACTACACCATCCCAACCATATCCCGGACTTAATTGCCAGTTAAACCTTCTGTGAACCCCCATAACCTCAGTCATACCCCCAATAGCGGCAATAAAACCTCCGATCACCTGGGCAATTATAATTACTTTAAAGACATTAATTCCTCCAAATCGGGCAAAATTTATATTAAAACCGCTGGTCCTTATCTCGTATCCTAAGGTAGTGTGGTATAAAAAATAATAAACCAGGACTGCAAATCCCAGGGAAATTATAACTCCTACATGAATTCTGGTACCCGGAATAAATTGAACCAGCCAGGCCGTTTCGGGAAGTTTATAGGAAACCAGATAACCGGCAGCTTTATCTCTAAAATGAAAATTAATAAGATATAATCCGATAAAATAAGCCACATAATTTAACATAAGACTGATCACAAGTTCACTGGTATTCCATTTGGCTTTTAGAAATCCGGGAATAAATCCCCAGAAAGCTCCGGTTAAACCAGCCACCAGTAAAACTAAAGGTATATGTAAAAAAGCCGGCATACTAGTAGAGACGCCGAAGGCGGTACCGACCACCGCTCCTATAAATAAGGCTCCTTCTGCTCCTATATTAAATTGTCCGGCCTGGAAGGGAATGGCAATGGCCAGACCACAAAATATAATCGGGGAAGCAGTCTCTATAAAATTTCCAAATCTACTCTTAGAAAGTAAGGGTCCCAAGAACAATGACTTCAAAGAAATCCCGGGCTCTTTACTTATAATATATATAATACAAACACTGATTATTATACCAATCAATATGGCTATTGCCACTCTGATAAGATTAAAATATTTTAAAATAAATTTTTCCACTTTATTCCCCCTTCTTTTTCACTCCCAGCATATATGGGCCAAGATCCCGTTGGGTTATGTCATTAACATCATCAAACCTTGCTACTATTTCACCATTATAGATTACTATTATTCTAGTGGATAATTTCAATACTTCATCTAAATCAGCCGAAACAAGAAAGATAGCG
>JAHIPR010000131.1 GCA_018903015.1 bacterium | reverse complement strand
TTCATAATCTCACTCCTTAAAAAAGTTGCCAAAAGGTGCCAGGCACTTTTTGGAAACTTTTTTTTATTTTTTATTCCTTAAATGCTCCTGATAGGTTTTGGAAAATATATGTCTGCCATCTTCTCCCAATACGAAAAATAAATAATCTCCTTCTTCTGGTTCAAGGGCAGCTATAATTGAATCGAGCCCGGGATTACAGATTGGACCGGGAGGAAGACCTTTATAAAGATAAGTGTTGTAGGGAGAATCTATTTGTAAATCGTTTTCGTCTAATCTTTCTTTCGGTTTTCCTAAAATATACTGAATAGTGGCGCAGGATTGTAATTTCATACCTATTTCTAATCGATTATGAAAAACAGCCGATACTTTATTTTTTTCATTACTAAATTTAGCTTCCTTCTCGATAATTGAAGCTAAAATAATGATTTCATCCAGAGAAAATCCTATTTCTTCAGCTCCATCTGTAAATTTATTTTCTATAGCTATTTGATTAAAATTGGATAACATTACTTTGACCATCTTTTCTGCTCCGTATTTTTTAGGTACTTCGTAGGTGTCAGGGAATAGGTAACCTTCCGAAGTTTTTTCGCTATCTTTTACTAATTTTAAAAAAGCTTCTTTCTCTACGATCTCCTTTTTTTCCAGTAGTTCTGCAATTTGATTATAAGTAAAACCTTCTGGAATAGTTATTTTGTAGGTTATTACTTCTCCCTTTAATAATTTATCCAGTATTTGGAGCATATTCATTGAGGGGCTGAGGATATATTCACCATATTTTAATTGGTCTTCTAACTTCAATAATTTGGTTAAAATTCTGATTGTATAATTATTTTTTCTAATGATTTCATTTTTTTCTAATACATCCACAATCTCTCTGGTGTTAGTACCTGAGGGGATATTAACAACTTTTTGGGTAGTAGAATTTTCTTCTAAAGGGAAATATATAGCGGTAGTAAATAAGAGAGTAATCAAAAAAACCAGAGAAAACATAAAAAACAATTTATTAATAAAGTTCATTTTTTTATCTCTTTGTTCATCATCCTTCTATCCAAAAAAGATTGGAGAATTATCACTGCTGACATTTTATCAATAACTTTTTTTCTTTTTTTTCTGCTTCGATCAGTTTCAATTAAAAATTTTTCAGCTTTGCTGGTGCTTAATCTTTCATCTTCTAACTCTACGGACAGCTGGAAGAATGATTTAAGTTTTTCTCCAAAGGACATAGCCTTTTGGGCCTGCTTACCCAAAGACCCGTTCATATTTTTGGGTAAACCTAAAATTATTTTTGTTACCCCATATTTTTCGATAATCTCTTTTATATGGTTTAAATCTTCTATTTCGTTAATTGAATTAATTGTCGGCAGGCCCTGAGCGGTAATTCCCAATTCGTCACTGATAGAAATTCCGATTCTTTTTTCGCCTAAATCTATTCCTAAAATTCTCAAAATGAATTAATTCTCCAATTAAATTAGTATCGATACTACATACTGTTTAAATAATTTCGTATACTTTTTCTAATGCCTGATTTAGTTTATCTGCTTTTGACCCTCCGGCCTGAGCCATAGTTTTCTTTCCCCCGCCTTTTCCACCAACTATAGGGGCAATATCCTTTATGATATTTCCGGCATTGTAACCTTTTTCTGCTAAATCATCGGTAACCATTGCCAATAATGCAACTTTGCCATTATCTAATTCTGTCCCCAATACTACAATGCCAGATTTCATCTTATCTTTAATTAAGTCTCCCCAATTCCTTAAGTCATTATTATCTTCTGCTTCAACTTTGAGTGATATAATATTTACTCCTTTAATTTCCTTCTTTTTAAATAGTAATTTATCAACTTCATAATGGGCTAACTTATTACGAATAATTTTAATTTTCTTTTTCATATGATTAGCATCATCTATTATCTGATTAATCTTTACTGGTATTTCAGAGGGTATGGTTTGTAATTTGTCCGAAACTTCTTTGATAATACTTTCTTTTTCTTTAATATATTTTAAAGCTCTAATTCCGGTTACTGCTTCAATCCTTCTTAAGCCGCTTCCTATACCCTCTTCATTCAATATTTTGAACAGGCCAATATTGGAAGTAGAATTTAGATGAGTCCCTCCGCATAATTCTAAGCTGAATTCTCCGATTTTTACCACTCTTACCTGTTCGCCATATTTTTCGCCAAAGAGAGCTATCGCTCCCATTTCTTTTGCTTTATCAAAAGTGCTAATCTTCGTTTCTACTTTTAACTCCTCCAATATTTTTTCGTTTACTAAATTTTCTATTTTTTCTAACTCTTCCATAGTTAAAGGAGCAAAATGGTTAAAATCGAAACGAAGATGATGGTTGTTTACTGCGGAGCCGGATTGTTTAACGTGGTCGCCCAATACATCTCTAAGTGCACCATGCAGAAGATGAGTAGCAGTATGATTTCGAGCAATTGCTTTCCTTTGTAATGAATCTACCCTGGCAAATACTTCCTCGCCAACTTTTATTTCCCCTTTACTTATTTCGGCAAAATGAGCAATTAGACCTTCGGCAGGAGCTTGGGTATCTAATATTTCTACTAATAGATTGTTTTTAGATGTAGAGGTTATAACTCCCTTATCTCCAATCTGTCCGCCTTTTTCAGCATAAAATGGTGTCTTCTCTAGAAATATTTTGCAAATATCTCCCGCTCTTGCCTTATCTACCAATTTATCTTCTTTGGTAATAGCAATTACCTTACTTTTTGCATCAACAGAATCATATCCTAAAAATTCTGTCTCCCCCCGTTCTTTTAAAATATCCTGGTATAATTTCTGATTAATTTTATCATCTTCGGCGCTCGCTTTGGTTTTTACCCACGATTCTCTGGATCTTTCCTTCTGAATTTTCATTTCATTTTTAAAATCATCTTCTTCAATCCCGAAGCCATCTTCTTCCAGGATATCCCTGGTTAACTCTAAAGGAAACCCATATGTATCATAAAGTTTAAATGCATCTCTTCCACTCAGTTTATCTTTATTTTTTTGTTTTAATTCTTCCTTTAAATTATCTAATATTTGTATTCCAATATTTAAAGTTTCCTGGAATCTCTTTTCTTCGGCAAGGATTACCTGGCAGATACGATTTTCCTCTTTATAGGTTTCCGGATATACTTCTTTCATTAAACCTATTACTACCGTAGCTGCTTCATATAAAAATGGTTGGTTATAGTTAATAACCTTTCCATAGCGAAAAGCTCTTCTTAATAGCATTCGAAGAACATAACCCCTGCCTTCATTGGAAGGGACTATCCCATCAGAAACCATAAAAACCAAAGCCCTTACATGATCAGCAATTACCTTTAGAGCTAAGTCCTTTTTCTGGTCTTCTTTATATTTTATACCTGCGTTTTGGGCAACAAATTCTATAATGGGTAAGAATAAATCTGTTTCAAAGTCTGTATCAACTTTTTGTAAAACAGAGGCGATTCTTTCTAAACCTAAACCGGTATCGATATTTTTTTTGGGCAAAGGAGTCAATGAACCGTCTTCCTCGCGATTGTATTGCATAAACACCAAATTCCATAATTCCAGATATCTTTCATCGACACTTACCCCTCCGCCCTCTTTTGATGCCTTCTCTTCGCCTAAATCTATATATATTTCGGAACAAGGCCCGCAAGGTCCAGTCGGACCTACTTTCCAAAAATTATCTTTTTCCCCCAATCTGACAATTCTTTTTTCGGGAAGACCTATAAGATTGTGCCAGATATCATAGGATTCGTCATCATCTTTAAATATGGAGATCCATAATCTTTCTTCAGGAAATCCTATAACTTCAGTAAAAAATTCCCAGGCCCATTTAATGGCATCTTCTTTGAAATAATCGCCAAAAGAAAAGTTTCCTAACATTTCGAAAAAAGTATGGTGTCGGGCGGTCTTTCCTACATTTTCAATATCGTTTGTCCGAATGCATTTCTGGCTGGAGACAGCTCTTTTTAATGATGATTTAACCTGGCCTAAAAATATTGGCTTAAAGGGGACCATTCCGGCAATGGTTAGTAAAATACTGGGATCTGAAGGTACGAGGGAAGCGCTCTTGGTTATTTTGTGTCCTTTGCTTTCGAAGAATTTTAAAAATTTTTCTCTGATTTCGCCACTAGACATGTATTTCACGTGTGCTATTACTCCTTCCCAAAAATATTATAAATTTTTTAGATTAATCAAAGAAGTATTATGTCATTGCGAGGGAGTAAAACGACCGAAGCAATCCCATTATATTATATAACTACTATTTGCAATGACACGTTTTATAGTTTATCATACAAATCTTTCCATTCTGGATTAATTCCTATAATCAATTCAACCTTCTTAGTCCTTGAACCTGCTTTTATCTGTTTCTCTCTTAAAATGGCGTTTTCTGGGTCATTATATATTTCAAAAAATATTAATTTATTGATATTATAGTTTTTTGTAAATCCATTAATTGCTTTTTCTTTATGTTCCCAAATTCTTTTCTGTAAATCGCTGGTAACTCCAGTATATAAAACGGTATTTATTTTATTAGTCATTATGTAAACATAATATTGCTTCCTATTAAAAGGGATTGCCACGGCTTCGCCTCGCAATGACATTTCTGCTTTTTTTTATTCTGACTTTATCTTTTGCACCTGAATTGTACTTCTCTTTTATTTTCTTTGCTATACTTTATACTAAATACTAATTTGGCTTCTGGCTTCTGACTCCCTCTTTCCTAACTCTACGCTCTACGCTAAACGCTCCACGCTATTATCCTTACTATCCTGCAACTCTTAGCACTTCTTCAATAGTAGTAATTCCCTGCAATGCTTTTTTCAGCCCGCTATCCTTTAACGTTTTCATTCCTTTTTTAATAGCAGTATCTTTGATAATATTACTTGAAGCTTTTGATATTATTAATGTTCTAATATCCTCATCCAAGACAATAAGTTCATATATAGAGGTTCTTCCGTAATATCCTGTGTTCTTGCAGAAAGGACAACCTGTTCCTCTGTATAGTTTAACTTTACCATCATCGTTCGAGTTGGCCTTTATATTAAGTCCGCTTAAAACATCTTTTCCGGGTAGGTATTCTTCTTTGCATTTTTCGCATATAACTCTAACCAATCTTTGAGCTATTACCGCTATCACTGAAGATGAAATTAAAAATGTTTCAACATTCATATCGATCAGTCTGGTGATGGCACTGGCGGCATCATTGGTATGAAGAGTACTTAAAACTAAATGTCCGGTTAAAGCTGCTTGAACTGCAATTTGCGCAGTTTCAGCATCTCTTATTTCCCCGACCATTATAATATCCGGATCCTGCCTTAATATTGAGCGAAGTGTATTGGCAAAAGTTAAATCTATTTTTGGTTTTACTTGGATTTGATTTATTCTGTTTAATTTATATTCTACCGGGTCTTCTACGGTTATAATATTCTTATCCTTAGAATTTACTTCGTTTAAAGCGGCATATAAAGTGGTAGTTTTTCCGCTGCCAGTAGGTCCGGTTAATAAAATTATTCCATAAGATTTAGTTATTATAGATTTAAATTCCTCTAATTGCTCAGGAATGAATCCAAGTTGTTCTAATTTTATCAATCCTTTACTTTTATCTAATAATCTTAAAACAACTTTCTCCCCAAATACGATAGGTATGCTAGAAACTCTTAAGTCAACTTCTCTGGTTCCGAATTTTACCTGAAAACGTCCATCCTGGGGAAGGCGTCTTTCAGCAATATCCATCTTGGCTAATATTTTTATCCGGGAGATAACCGCAGATTTTATTGTATTAGGTAAAGTTCTAATATCATGAAGCATTCCATCAATACGGAAACGAATTAAAAGCCCTTTTTCATTTGGTTCAATGTGAATATCACTTGCTCTATCCTTAACGCCTTGCACAATTAACATATTTACCAGCTGTATAATAGGAGCTTCCCTACTTATTGCTTCTAATTTTTTAGAATCTTCCTCATATTCTTCTTCTTTAAATACTACTTCTGTTCCCAATCTTTCAATTATGTCGTCATATTCGCCCAGTTCATAATAATTAGTAATCGCATTTAGGATATCTTCTTCGGGGGCCATCAATGATTTAATCTTTTTAATCTTGGTATGGTCTCTTACAAAATCTATAGCATAAACATCTAATGGGTTAGCCATAGCAATAATTAATTCACCATTATTTTTACTTATGGGGATTAATTTTAACCGTAAGGCAATTTTTTCAGATATAAGAGATATAACTTCCGGGTCTATTACATAATTAGATAGGTCTACATATTCTGTTTCGTAAACATATTGTAAAACCTCATATAGCTCTTCCCTGGTTATTACCCCTGTTTCAACGAATATTTCACCCAATCGTTTTTTATTGCCGTTTTTTTGCATTTCAAGGGCTTCTTTTAACTGTTGGGGGGTAATTAATCCCTGTTCAATTAAAATATCTCCGATTCTTTTATTAGTAAAAGGGTTTTTGGGCATTTCCATTTATATAACTCCCGCCGTATTCGTTAACGACTATTTTATTTCTTTATAAACAAGTCTCCAAATAAATCCTTAAACAATATTTTATCTACACTTTGTTTTTTATTATACTCTTTCATAAATCTTTTTTGTTCTTCTTTTTCAGCTCTTCTAATACTTAAACTTATCTTTTTCCTTTGGCTATCTAATTTTATCACCAAAGTTGTCACTTCTTCTCCCACCGAAAGAACGCTTTTCGGATTATCTATTTTGTTGTGGGATATTTCTATTAAGGGGACTAAACCATCAATATTTTCTTCTAAGTTTACAAAGGCACCAAAATCGGTAAGATTTACTACCTTACCTTCCACTAAAGTTCCAACTGCATATTTCCTTTTAATATCTAACCAGGGGTCTGGTAATAATCTTTTTTTACTTAAAGTCAGCTGTGATTTTTCTTTGTCTATTTTTATTACCTTAAACTCGTATTCCTGGTCTTTCTTTAATTTCTCACTCGGATGTTTAATTCTGTCCCAATCTATTTCTGATACAGGAACAAATCCTTCTATTCCCTTATCCAATTTAATAAATGCTCCAAAGTCTCTTAATCTTATTACCTTGCCTTTTGCAACTGAACCTATTTTATAAAATTTATCTATATCCTCCCAGGAGTTGGGTAAAGTCCGTTTTCTGCTTAAAAATATTAAGTGGGCATCCTCATCAATTTTTATTACTTTTAGAGGGAGTACCATATATTTTTTAAGTACCGCAGAAGGTCTTTCTACATATTCCCAATCAATCTCAGATAAATGAATTACGCCGGATACTCCCGTTTCCAGCTCTACATTGGCTCCATAAGAAGTTACTTGAGTGATTTTCCCTTCCACGACCGAACCAATAGAATATTTTTTTTTAACATCCTCCCAGGGGTTAGCTAATAATTGTTTTAAACCTAAGGATATTTTCTTTTTCTCGGGATCGATTTCTAAAATTCTTAATTTTAAAACTTCTCCTTCGGAAACTAATTCTGAAGGATTCTTTACATAGGCCCAGGCCATTTCTGAAATATGTAATAGCCCATTAATGCCTTCTTCTATTTCAACAAAAGCACCAAAATCTTTAATTTTTATCACTTTTCCTTCTACTTCGTCACCAATAGAATACTTTTCTATCATATTCTCCCAGGGACTCGGGGAAAATTGTTTTATGCTCAGGGATATTTTTTTATTTTCTTTATTGTATTCAATAATTTTTACCTTTATTTTATCCCCAACTTTTAGTAATTTAGTGGCATCCTTCATATCGCGCCAGGTAATTTCTGAAATATGAAGCAACCCTTCGACTCCACCTATATCAACAAACGCTCCAAATTTCGTAATGTTGGTTACAACCCCTTCTTTTTCCTGTCCCACTGTTAAATCAGCTAATGTTTTTTTATGCATTACTTTACGTTCTTTTTCTATAATTAGACGATGGGAGAGAATAATTTTATTCTCTTTTTTCTCCAGCTTGATTATGAAGAAATCTAATTTTTTCCCTATATATTTGTCTAAATCCTCATCTTTTATAAATTTGGTTTCGATCTGAGATTTAGGAATAAATCCTTTTAATCCTACATTAACAATCAAACCATTTGAATTTTTTTCGATTACTTCTGCATTAATTTTTTCTTTCTTTCTATATATTTCATTAAGTTTTTCCCATAGTTGAAAATATTTTGCCTTCTCTTTTGATAAAGAAACATTTCCATTTTTTTCATCAACATTAACAACATATAGATAAACTTCATCACCAATCTCTAAAGTGAGGGTTATGGTTTCTTCTTTTTCAGAAAAGAGTGATTTTTCGGTTTTAGGGAGATGGCCCTCCATCTTATATTGCATATCAACCAGATATCCATCTTCATCGACTTTCATTATCTGTCCTTTAATTATATCTCCTCTTTTTATTTTTTTAAATTTTTCTAAAGATTGGTTAATCATTTCATTCATTTCTTCTTTAGAATTGTGTTCTGTTTTTTCTACTTCATTTTCTTTGTGTAACTCCATAGTCCTTACATCCTTCCTTTTCTGGTCTAAAGTATAGCGTAGAGCGTACAGCGTTTAGCGTATAGGATAAATCATTCTGTATA
>JAHIPR010000130.1 GCA_018903015.1 bacterium | reverse complement strand
TGGCCAATTACCTTGAAGGTTAGCAAAACCATGAGCCCATCCAGACAAAGACTCCTCAAAAGCAAATAATTCAGTTAAATAATTCATATCTAATCTGCTTAGTTGAAGTTTTAGATCAACTTGTTTTTGGCTATCTTTTTGAAGGTCAACCTGTCCAGCGGCAGTTAAACTGATATTATTATTGTGTAAAATGATATTACTAAATTTTAAGAAAGGAAATTGATAGGATATTTCTCCTTCAAAATTATCTACAGCTAAATTTTCCCAATTAACGCTCTTTAATTGTGCCTTGCTTTCTATTTGAGGTTGAGAAGTCGTACCCTGAATTTTTCCAGTAATATTACCAATTCCTCTTAATTCATCAAGGTTAAATAAAAAGGAGAAATCTTCCAAGGAAATATTATCACTACTGAATTGAAAGTCCAGTTGATTCTTTGAATCCAATTTTCCATATAGATTAAATTGATTATGAAGATAAGATAAGGCAAGTTTATTTAACTCAAAGGAAGAAGAATTGATAATTTTCATTTCCAATTGGGCAGTAATGGGTTCTTGTAATTTATTTTTCAACAAGTTCACTTCTTGTGCAGTGACTTGACCGGTTAAGTTTATAGGTGAATTCGCAAGAAGAGTTCCTTCTATAATGAAATTTCCAGATAAGCTGCCTGAAAATGAATCCAAAAAGGTTATTTTCTTCAAGGCATAATTTTCTAAATCAAGTCCTTTGACCTGGGCAAAAAATTTATAAACCGGAGATGGCTTTTCCCAATCAATTATTCCCTCTATTATTATTTTAGTATCTTCCCATTGGGTCTCGAGGGATTCTATGATAAGTTGTTCTTCTTTAAAAGAGAATAGAAGGTTTGGGTTTTGTAATTGCCAGCCGTCTATGTTAAGCAGGAAAGAGTTAAGTTTGCCTTTTACCTGGAAGTCATTAAGATTGCCTTTTAAATTAACATCCAGAGAGATATCCCCTTGCAATAAAAGATTGGTTTCTGAAATATATCCTTCCAACTCTTCCTTTAAAACAGTTAAAGGAAAGTCATTTGCTTTTAAATCAAGATTAAAATTGACTATTTCTTTAAAAGAAAGTGTCCCCGTGAGATGGAAAGGTTGGTTATGAAAGAATCCTTGAAAGGTATTGATTTGAATCTCTGATTCTTGGAATTGAATTAAACCATGAGTATTTTCCAGGAATATTCTATTTAGAGGGTCGGGTCTTAAATTAGCTCCTTGAAATGATGCTTCGCCCTGCCAGGATATTTTCGCAGGCTCTAAAGTTGGATCAGAGTTTAAGATTAGTTGTAAATCAAATCGACCCTTTTCCAGATTTAACAGTTCGAGACCATTGATATAATGTTGAAAATGCATCATATCAGCATTTTTAAGCTGAAAATTTAGGGAATAGCGAGGTTGATCAATAAATAAATATCCTTGTATAGCAATTGGTGAGCTATCTTCTTCTATTAAACCATTAAATTCAAATTCAACTTCAGGTAAATTATTTAAGTTAAAAAAGCCATTTAGGTTTTTAACCCCGGTGGACAATCTTTCGATCTGATAGACAGAATCATCTTGAAAGAGGAGGTAACTATCTTTAAAATAAATTTTATTAAAAGTAAAATTATTTTTAATCATTTCCGGCTGAAGATTGAGATTTTTTACCATATTAAAATCTCCTTGTATATCTCGTTGAAGATTTAAGTTAGCCTTTTGAAGGGTAAGCTGTGTGATAGCTAATTGCCAGTTTTTAAATTGTGGAAAGGATAATGTAAACCGGAAATTTATGGTAACCCTCTCTGCTTCTAACAAAGTAATATTTTCTCCGGCTATAGTATTATCTAAAATAATTAGATTAGAAAATACTACTGAATTGAAAGAGACCGATTGAATTTCTTCGATATGCACGCTTTTGCCCAGATTATTTTCTAATTGCTTGACGATTATTGGTTTTAGATAATCCCTGAATGGTTGGCTATTTAAAATAAAAAGGTAGCTTGATCCTAAAATGATGATAAACACTATAACCATTAAAAAGAATAAAAGAAATTTTCTTTTAGACAGAGTAATCAAATTAATTTTACCTCATCAACTAAAAAGATTGAAAAATGATAGATTAAATATGAAATGAATGAATAATATCATAATATAATTGCAGATGAAACTAGAGTGTTAGATGATAGTTTTTCTTCAAAAACC